>NZ_LFKW01000065.1:22897-38534 GCF_001040865.1 Cellulomonas sp. A375-1
AAGCCTGAGCAACCCCTGCTTCGTCGCCCACCCTCCCGACCCAGCACCTGCTCCGGCCCCACCACCCGGAAGCCGGAGCAACCCCCGCCTCACTCCCACGCCCCGCCACGACCCAGCGCTCGCTCCGGCCTCACCTCGTCGGAGCCTGAGCGAGTGCTGGGTCGCGGGAGGAGCGTGGCGGGGGTGGAGGGAGGAGAGAATGGGGGTGTGACTGGTGGGCGACTTCCTCGGGTGCGGGCATCGGAGCTGCGTGGACGGGGGTGGCTCAACACCGGCGGGCGCGACATCACGCTCGCGGACCTGCGCGGCAAGGTCGTCGTCCTCGACTTCTGGACCTTCTGCTGCATCAACTGCCTCCACGTGCTCGACGAGATGCGCGAGCTCGAGGCGGAGTTCTCGGACGTGCTCGTCGTGATCGGCGTGCACTCCCCGAAGTTCGTGCACGAGGCGGACCCCGACGCGCTCGTGGCGGCGGTCGATCGCTACGAGGTCCACCACCCCGTCCTCGACGACCCGCAGCTCGTCACGTGGCAGGCGTACACGGCGCGCGCCTGGCCGACGCTCGTCGTGATCGACCCCGAGGGGTACGTCGTGGCGCAGATGGCAGGCGAGGGGCACCGACACAACCTCGAGGTCCTGGTGCGCGAGCTCGTCGCGGAGCACGACGCGAAGGGCACGCTGCACCGCGGCTCGGGCCCGTACGTGCCGCCGCGCGCGACCCCCGGGACGCTGCGGTTCCCGGCGAAGGCCGTCGCTCTGCCGAACGGCAACCTTCTCGTCGCCGACGCCGGGCACCACAGCCTGGCCGAGCTCGCGCCGGACGGCCAGACGCTGGTCCGCCGGATCGGCTCGGGCGAGCGTGGCCTCGTCGACGGCGGTCCCGACGACGCGCGGTTCAGCGAGCCCAACGGCCTGTGCCTCGTGCCCGACGAGCTGCGTCCCTGGCTCGAGTACGACGTGCTCGTCGCGGACACCGTCAACCACGCGCTGCGCGGCGTGCGGCTCGCGGACGG
This sequence comes from Cellulomonas sp. A375-1, assembly GCF_001040865.1. Taxonomy (NCBI): domain Bacteria; kingdom Bacillati; phylum Actinomycetota; class Actinomycetes; order Micrococcales; family Cellulomonadaceae; genus Cellulomonas; species Cellulomonas sp. A375-1. The sequence continues at coordinate 23,911 of NZ_LFKW01000065.1, forward strand.
CGCCGTGACCACGGTCGCCGGCACCGGTGAGCAGCTCATGGTCGGTGCGTCGGACAACGTGTCCGCCGCGTTCGGGGGCGGCACCGGTGCGGGCTTCGCCGGTCCGGCGCAGGGCGTGCGGCTCTCGTCGCCGTGGGACGTCGCGTGGTCGCAGCGGTGGGGCGCGTTCGTCGTCGCGATGGCCGGCAACCACACGCTGTGGGCGTTCGACGACAAGGAGGGCTCGATCGCGCACGTCGGCGGGACCATGAACGAGGGGCTGCTCGACGGGCCGCTGCGCGACGCGTGGTTCGCGCAGCCGTCGGGGCTGGCCGTGGGGCCTGACGGGCGGATCTGGCTCGCGGACTCCGAGACGTCCGCGCTGCGCGTGGTCACGCCGACGCCTGCGGGCGAGGGTTCCGTGGACACCGTCGTCGGCGCCGGGCTGTTCGAGTTCGGGCACCGCGACGGACCGGCCGACGAGGCGCGTCTGCAGCACCCGCTCGGCGTCGCGGTGCTCCCCGACGGCTCGGTCGCGGTCGCGGACACCTACAACGGTGCGGTCCGCCGCTACGTGCCGGCCGGCCCCGAGGGCACCGGCACGCCGGTGGGCGAGGTCACGACGATCGCGACGGACCTGGCCGAGCCGAGCGGGCTCGTCGTGCTGGGCACCGGAGCCGACGCGACGCTGCTCGTCGTCGAGTCCGCCGCCCACCGGGTCACGCGGATCCCGCTCGCCGGCATCGTCGCTGCGGCCGTCGACGGGGGCGTGCACCGCACGCAGCGACCCGTCACGGACCTCGCGCACCGGGTGCGGCTCGACGTCGTGTTCACGCCCGCGAAGGGACAGAAGTACGACGACCGGTTCGGCCCCTCGACGCGGCTGCAGGTCTCGTCGACCCCGCCGGGGCTGCTCCTCGCGGGGGCCGGCGACGACGTCGCGCTCGACCGTGAGCTCGTGCTCGACCCCGCGGTCGGCGAGGGCGTGCTGCACGTGACCGCGCACGCCGCGTCGTGCGACGACGACCCCTCGGTCGAGTACCCGGCGTGCCACCTCAACGCGCAGGACTGGGGCGTCCCGGTCCGCGTGACCGCGTCGGGCGACACCGCCCTGACGCTCCCGCTGCACGGCTGACCGGGACGGCGTCAGCGGGGCGCCGGCGTCAGGACGCGCCCTCGATCGCGACCGCAGCCAGGGCGTGCAGCGCCGTCGTGACCGCGGGGCCCTGCGCGGCGTGCGGCGAGGCGCCGATCTCGACCAGCCACGCGCCGTGCACCACCTGCGTGACGAGCTGCTCGTGGTCGCCGTCCGCCGGGCTGCCACCGCGCGCCACCGCCGAGGCCGTGCCGTCGCGCTGCATGAGCACCGCCCACGCCGACCCGCCGAGCGTCTCGGTGGTCGCCGCCGCGAGCGCGCACAGCCGAGGCACCACTCCCGACTGCGCCGCGGTGATCGCCGCCGCACCGGCCACGACGACGCGCTCGGCGGTGACCGCGGGGTCCGCGATCGGCACCGCGGACTGCCGGGCACGCGCGCGGGCGCGCTTCACGCGGTACTGCGCGATGTCGGCGCGGCGGAACAGGTGCCGCGCGGAGATCTCGCCGGTGATCGCCGTCGAGGCCAGGCCGTAGGAGATCGCCGCGCCGTGCGGCAGAGGGAAGTCGAGCGTGGTCGAGAGCATGACCTCGGCGACCTCGGCGCGGTGCTGGCCGACCGTCACGAGGCAGAACTCGTCGCCGCCCAGGCGCGCCGCGGTGCTGCCGGGCAGCCGCTCGACCGCGCGGCGCATCACGTCCGCGACGCTGCGCAGCAGGTCGTCGCCCACGTCGTGGCCGAGCTCGTCGTTGACGCGCTTGAGGCCGTCCACGTCGCACATGACGATGCAGACCTCCTCGCCCGACTCGAGCGCGGCCTCTGCGGCGTTGTCCGCGACGCGGCGGTTGGCCAGGCCGGTCAGCGGGTCGTCGGCGACGAGGTGGCGGATCTGCTCCTCGAGGTCGACGCGTGCGATGGCCCCGGCGACGAGCGCGGCGAGCACCTCGGCGGTGGCGACGTCGTCGGTGGTGAACAGCCCGCCGTCAGGACCGCGCAGCGCGAAGATCTCGCCCCACACCGCACCGTTGACGACGATCGGCGCACCGAGCGAGCTCGCGGCCCCGACCTCGAGCAGCTGCGCGACCTCGACGGGGTCGCCCGCACCCTCGGCACCCGGCTCGGTGGGTTGGCCGGTGACGTCCTGCGCGTGCGCGACCCAGCTCTCGCGCTCGCGGATGAGCCGGCGCAGCGCTGGCCGGTCCTCCGCGCGGTAGGTGGTGAGCAGCCGCCACCCGTGGCGCGGGTCGGACGCGGGCTCGTGGTGCAGCACGCGCATGGTCTCGTGCTCGATGCGGCAGGTCGCGGCGAGGCGCGCGCGCAGCATCTCGGCCGCGAGCGCCGCGGCGGTCTGGACGACCTCGTCGAGCGAGCGAGCGCTCTCCAGCCGGTGCGCTGCCAGGGCGAATCCGCGGGCGCCGCTGAGCGCCGCGGCGGCCCGTCGGCCCCCGCGAGCTCCGGCCGTCACCCGTGGCGTCACGGGGACATCATCGCCTGCCGAGGGCACCTGCGGACACCGGCGGACGAGGAATCACTCGTTCCGCACAAATCACCCGCCCGCGCAGGTCAGACGCGCACGATCGACGCGGCTCAGGCGGAGGTGTGCCGCTCGCCGAGCTCGGCGAAGACCGCCTGGTTGAGCCGGAAGGCGACGCGCGCCTCCTCGACGGTCGCCGCGACCTGCTCGTCGTCGAGCGGCAGCTGGTCCAGCCGGTCCCGGTAGACGTCCTTGAACGGCTTGAGCTTGTGGATCTGCGGGAAGTCGTAGAAGCCGACGCCGTCGTCGGGCACGGCGTAGTGCCGCTGCACCATGCGCTTGACGACCTGACCGCCCGAGAGGTCCCCGAGGTAGCGGGTGTACGCGTGCGCCGCGTAGAGCGTCACGTCCGACGAGCACGCGACGAGCCGCTGCGCGTAGTCGAGCGTCGCGGGCAGGTAGGTCACCTGCGCGGACCAGTCGGGGCCGAGCAGGAACGCGAGGTCGCGCTCGATCGCCGGGACGCGCGTCAGCTCGTCGAAGACGAGACCGTGGTCGTCACCCACGGCGCGCAGCACCGCCCCGGCCCGCTCGAGCGCGGTGTAGATCGCGAGCTGCTGGACGGCGAGCGCGGTGTACGCGTCGCGGTCCAGGCGCCCGGAGACGAGCCCGTCGATGAACTCCATGCCCTCGGCCTGGCTGTGCTGGTCGCGCGTGCCCTCGCGCAGCGACGCGGAGAGCGTCATGCCGGTCGCGGTGGCGACCGTCGGGACGGAAGTCGTGGTCACGGGCGTCTCTCTCGTCGGCGTCAGCACGTTGGTGACGTGTTGTCAGCAAGAGTACGCCACGGAGTAAGGCTTGCCTATCCTACGACCACGATGCGGGCAGAGCGCGGGCGCACGGCGGGCACGGCCCGGGCGCACGACGAGCGCCGCGCAGCTCGTCGGCCGCGCGGCGCTCGTCGTCCCCGTCTCCCGTGGCCGCCTCACGCGGCCCGGACCCTGCACCCAGCCGGGTGCCCTCACACGGCCGGCGGCGGCGTCTCCCGGTGCTCGACCACCGCGGTGTGCGACGTGTTCGCACGCTGCGCGTTGATCACGAGCGCCAGGATCAGCATCAGCGCACCGGCGCCCATGCAGATGTAGCCGATCAGCCCCAGGTTGACGCCGTCGATCGCGTCGCTGACCGCGAACGACAGGATGGCGCCGATCACGAGCAGCGCGATACCTCCACCGATACCCATGCTTGCTCCCTCTCGTCGGTCGGCCGAAGCTCGGCCGGTCTCAGATGGGGGAGTCTTCCCGCAGCCCTCCGTCGGCGCGCGCCAGTCGCCCGGTTCGTCCCGGTATGCCCGGGGTCGGGGGCGCCGGCCGTCACCCGGACGAGCGGCGCCCCTGCCCCCAGCCCCGCGCTCAGCCCAACGTGTCCGGGTACGCCACCGCGTCGTCGCCCGTGCGACCCAGCACGTGCTCGGCCAGGAACGCCTCCACCACCTGGTACCAGACGATCGCGTGCTGCGGCGTGAGCACCCAGTGGTTCTCGTCGGGGAAGTACAGGAAGCGGTGCGCCGTCCGACCCTCGTCGTCCGCCGGCAGCCCGGACTTGGCCAGCAGCTCGTACCAGAGGCGCAGGCCCTCGCCGATCGGCACCCGGTAGTCCTTGTCGCCGTGCACGACGAGCATCGGCGTCACGATCTGCCCGACGAACCGGTGCGGCGAGCTCTCGAGCGCCATCTCGTCGGTCATCTCGCGCTGCCAGTAGAACGACGCGTCCGTCGTCGGCCCGAACTGGTCGAGCGCCCACAGGCTTGCGTGCGTGACGATCGCGCGGAACCGGTCCGTGTGCCCCGCGACCCAGTTCGCCATGTACCCGCCGAACGACCCGCCCATCGCGGCGGTGCGCGTCTCGTCGACCGCCTCGTGCCGCTCCGCGACGTCCGTGACCGCCATGAGGTCCGTGTACGGCGCCCGGCCCCACGCACCCCACCCGGCCTGCACGAAGTCCTGCCCGTAGCCCGTCGACAGCGCCGGGTCCGGCAGCAGCACCGCGTACCCGCGCGCGACCAGCAGCCACGGGTTCCAGCGCCACGACCACGCGTTCCACGACCCGAGCGGCCCGCCGTGGATCCACAGCAGCAGCGGGGCCGGGTGCGCCGGGTCCGCGCCGTCCGGCAGCGCGAGCCACGCGCGCACGCGGCGGCCGTCGGCGACGGTCGTCTCGACCTCCTCGAGCCGGCCCGGCAGCTCGGGCGTCGGGGCCGGCGAGCGCAGCGCGACCGCGGTCGTCGGGAGCACCGTCAGGTCCACCCGCACGGGATGCGCCGGGGCCAGGTACGACGAGCGCAGCGCATACGCCGTGCGGCCGTCCGGGCTCACCTGGACGTCCGAGAACGCCGCGTCGTCGCTGGTCACGCGCGTGACCGTGTCCTCGCCGCCGTCAGTCGCCAGGTCGATCCGGAAGATCGGGGCGCGCCCCTCGTCGTCCGCGACCACGAGCAGTCCCGACGAGTCCGGCAGCCACACCGCGCCGCCCGGCCACCGGTCCCAGCCCGGCGCGAGCACCCGTGACGGCCCGCCCGCGAGCGGCACGAGCGCGAGGCCCACGCGCGGCGCCTCGTGCGGCGTCGAGATCGTCTCGTACGCGTACACGACCCACCGGCCGTCGGGCGAGACCACCGGCGACCCCGCGTCGATCCCGTCGTCCTCGACGAGCGTCCGGCGCTCGCCCGTGGCGACGTCGATCGCGACGAGCCTGCTGCGCTGGTCGGCGCGTGCCCGCAGCTGCGTCCAGCCCGTGACGATCGTCGTGCCGTCCGGGGAGATCGTGGCGTGCTGCTCGACGAGTGCCGCGCGCGCGTCGGGCGTGCGGTCCGTCAGCTCGAGGCGCGGGTCGTCCTGCCCGGCGAGGAGGGCGTGCTCGTCGTCCGCACCGTCGCCCGCCTGGATCTCCGCCGTGAACAGGTGCGGCGCGGCCGGTCCGAGGTCGTGGTCCCAGTACCGGACCGGGTAGCCGTCGTGCAGGATCGCGGCGACCTTCTTGTCCTTGCGGTCCTTGCGGAGCTTGTCGTCGCTCTCGGCGTCGCTCGCGCGCGGCAGCACGTCGCCCGCGAGGAGCACGGTGCGCGCGTCCTTGGCCGTGACCAGGCCACCGAGCCCGCCCGTGCGCGCCGCGACCACGCGCGCCTCTGCGCCGTCGCGCGGCAGCAGCCACAGCGCGGGCGGGGCCTCGTCGTCCGCGTCCTTCGCGGCGGGGTCCGGACGCGCACTCGTGAACAGCAGGTCGCCGTCGCGCGTGAACGCCGCACCACCCTCGGACTTCGCCGACCGGGTCAACCTCCGGGCCGGCTGCTCACCGGCGGGATCGACCTCCCACAGCGCCGTCAGGTACTTGGTCTTCTTCGTGTCGAGCGTCGACACCGCGACGACGAGCCGCTGCCCGTCCGGCGAGAGCGTGAGCCCTCCGACCCGCGGCACAGCGACGTACTCCTCGAGATCCCCGATCTTCACCATCCCCCCGTCCTATCACCCCCCTCCCCCACTCCCACCCCGTTCCACGAGCACCACAGCCAAACCGCCCCGGCCCGCGCCCCACCCCGGACCCCACCATCACCGCCACCCAGCACCTGCTCCGGCCTCTGACCCGATTCACCTGAACAACCACTGCCTCACCACACCTCACGGCACGACCCAGCGCCTGCTCAGCCCTCCGAGCTGAATCCCCTGAACAACCGCTGTCTCACCACACCCCCACCGCGCGACCCAGCGCCTGCTCCGGCAGGACGCCCCGCTCGCCGGAGCAGGTGCTGGGTCGGCGTGCTGGCCTCGCACCCCGGGCTCTCCGGCCTCGGGACCGTTGAGCGACTGCGCCCGCTGAGCAGTCGAAGGGGTGATGGCGAGCCGTCCACAGGTCAGGCTCTGCGCACGGCCGTCCACAGGTGGGAGGCCGTGGGCCCACGAGCGGCCCCGGGCGCGGTGACCTTGGGGGATGCGTCCGATCGTCGTCCCCGCCGAGCTCGTCGGCCTCGCCCTGCAGCAGGAGGGTCTCGTCTCCCACACGCAGTGCGACGCGCACGGTCTCGGGCGGGATACCCGCACGCGGCTCGTCGCGTCAGGTCAGTGGCATCGCGCGACCCGCGGCGTCTACGACACCACGCCTGGGCAGGAGCCCTCGCACCCCGGACGACGCCGACGCGCAGTGTGGCTCGGGATGCTCGCCTACGGTCCGGACGCGATGGCGGTCGGCGTCGGCGCCCTGGCCTTGCACGGCGTCCAGGGGCTCCCGATGCACCCGCGACCGGAGGCGGGGCTGCCTGACGGCTCCCCGCGCCACGCTCGCGACGGCGTCAGGCTGCGGTGCTTCGACCCGGTGGTGACCGTCGAGCTGGGCGGTCGCCGGATCGCCACCCTTGCCGATGCCCTGGTGAGGGCGTTGCCGGAGCTGCCTCGACGCAACGGGTTGGCGGTGATGGACGACGTCGTGCACCGCGGCCTGCTCTCGTCGGACGAGGTCGCGTCGCTGCCTGCGCGCATGGGGGGCAGGCGCGGGGTCCAGCGTGTGCGGACCTGGTGGCCGTTCGTCGACGGTCGGGCCGAGTCGCCGTTCGAGAGCTTCGCTCGGCTGGAGTGCATCGACGACGGGGTCCCGCCCGACGTGCTGCAGCTCGAGATCGTGCCGCCCGACCAGGGCGGCACGCTTCGCGGGGACATGGGCTGGCGGCTGAAGGGTGGTCGCTGGCTGGTCGCCGAGCTGGACGGTGACGAGTTCCACACCTCGCCTGACGCGGTGCTGGCCGACCGTCAGCGCCAGAACCGCATCGCGACCGTCGGCTGGGTCTACCTCCTTCGCTTCGCATGGCCGGACCTCGGGACCATGACGATCCCGCGCCAGATCCGCCGAGCCCTCGCGTACCACCGCTGACCACCGAGCGCACGCATCCCTCGTCGTGCACGGGCGCCCGTACCCCGGAGCAGACGCTGGCTCGCGCTGTGGGGTCGCGCTGTGGGCCAGCGCCACGCACTCGCTAGTCGGGAGCGGCGACGCCGCGAGCCAGCGGATGCTCAGGCCAGTCCCGCCGGGAGCCGGAGCACGCGCTGGGTCGACAGGGGGTGACGCCGCGATCCAGCGGATGCTCAAGCCAGTCCCGCCGGGAGCCGGAGCACGCGCTGGGTCGACGGGGGTGGGGTGGCTGGGGTGGGGGGACGGGGGTGGGGTGGTGGGGTCAGTCGTTGAGGGACTTGAGCATGGCGTTGTAGGCGTCGAGCTCGGGGTCCTCGTCGCGAGTGCGGCGGTCGCGTTGGCGCGCGGTGCGGTCGTCGTCGCGGGACCACGCCAGCGCGACGCCGATGGCCAGCGCCAGGGTCGGGAGCTCGCCGATCCCCCACGTGATCGCGCCGCCGGTCTGCTGGTCGGCGATCGCGGACGGCCCCCAGGGCCGGCCCATGAGGCCGAACCAGTCGGCGACGAGCAGCGACTCGCCCGACACGAGCGACACCCCGAAGAACGCGTGGAACGCCATCGTCGCGAACAGCGCGAGCAGGCGCTGCGGGTACCCGAGCCGCTTCGGGCCCGGGTCGACCCCGACCATCGAGTTGACGAACAGGTACCCGGCGAGCGAGAAGTGCACGACCATGAACAGGTGCCCGACGCTGCTGCGCAGCGACCACTCGAACAGACCTGTGTAGTAGAAGAGCAGCATCGAGACGACGAAGTTGACCGCCGCCACGATCGGGTTCGCGAAGAACTGCCCGACCCTGCTGTGCACCAGCACCAGGAGCCACTCACGCGGCCCGCGCGAGACGTCGCCCGACAGGTGGGCCCCGCGCACGGGCAGCGCCCGCAGCGCCAGGGTGACCGGCGCGGACAGCGCGACGAACACGGGCACCACCATGGCGAGCACCATGTGCTGGATCATGTGCGCGCTGAACAGGATGTGGCCGTACGTCGCGGGCCCGCTGTTCGTCGTCCAGCCGAAGATCAGGAGCCCGACGGTCCACGAGGCGGTGCGCGCCCAGGGCCACGCGTCGCCGCGCCGGCGCAGCCGCAGCACCCAGCGCCAGTAGACGACGAGCCCCGCGACGGTCGCGAACGCGAGCAGCAGGTCCCAGCGCCACTCGGTGAGCCACCGCGAGGCCGTCAGCTCGGGCGGCAGCGGGTGGCCGGTGATCCGGTAGGCCGGGGTCGGGTCGGCCGGCGGGGTCTCCGGCACGGGCGGCGCGCTGGACGCGAGCGCCACGGCCACGCCCGAGACGGCGCCCATGACCGCGAGCTCGACGAGCACGAGCCGCCAGAACAGCCGGGTCGCGCCCGCGACGAGAGTGCCCCCGGTCCCGTTCGCGCGCGGGTCGGAGCCGGTGCCCACCGCTGCGGTGCCCGTCGCTCCGACGCTCGACGCTCCGGTTCCGGCCGCGGCGGTCGCCACGGACGCCGACGTGCGGCCGGCCAGGGCCGCCACGGTCCGACGACGGTGCCACAGCCCGAGCCCCGCGAGCGTGACCAGCAGGACGACCTTGGCGACGAGCAGCGCGCCGTACCGGGTGTCGAGCCCCGCGAACGACCCGAGGCGCAGCCACCCGCTCACGAGCCCGGAGGCGGCGACCGCCGCGACGCACCAGCCGGCGATCACGGAGTAGCGCGCGACCGCGGGGGCGAGGTCGGTGCCGACCACCCGCACGAGCACCGCGAGCGCGGCGAGCGCCCCGATCCACACGGCGGCGCCGACGAGGTGCACGAACAGCGCGGAGGTCGCCAGGTCGTGCCCGGCGGCGCCCGCGGCGTGCCCGAGCTGCGCGAGCTGCCAGAGCGCGACGATCCCGAGCACGAGGGTCCACGCGGCACCGGTCGGGGTGCGCACGACCATTGACAGCGCCGTGACGACGGCGGCGACGACCACGACCGAGCCGAGCGTGCGGCCGAGCGGGATCTGCGTGACGTACAGCCACAGCTCGTCGCCGAAGCTCGGCGCGGTGACCGACGTCCCGGCGACGTTGGCGTAGGACAGCACGAGCTGCGCGACGGCGGCCACGGTCCACACGCCCGCGGCCCACGCGGCGACGAGCAGGGTCCGCGGGTAGGCGGTGCCCTCGGCGGCGGGCCCGCCGCGCAGGGGTCGGCGCGCACCCGGGGCGCGTTCCTCGCGCCGCGGCAGGACGCACACCGCCAGGACGAGCGCGCCGATCGTGGTCGCGGCCGCGACCTCGCCCAGCGTCTCGGTCACGGGCAGGCCCCACCGGACGAGCGGCCCGGGGTCGAGCACGAGCGCGGGCAGCGCCGCACCGGAGAACCACACGCCGACGACCACGGCGATCACGGCGACGACGACGAGCGTGACGACCCGCCACGGCCCGGGCCGCCGCACGTCGGTGAGGACGCTCATGCGCTCACGCCCCCCAGGGGGCGCCCGGACCAGTCGTCGACGCACAGCACGCGTCCAGCATCCCCCACGGCGCGTGATCGTCCGGACGGCGAGACGCACCCTGTGACCGGGAACACATCCATGGGCCCGAATTGTTGCTGACATTCGCGTCCCGGTGGGTCGATCGTCGTGCCCCGGGACGTCGGCGGGCTCCAGCCGCCGGCGCAACCGGTCCCACCCAGGTCCCACCTCCATCGAGGTCAGATGACGCAGCCCGAGACCACCCCCGACGACGCACCGACGCTCGCCCCCGCGGGACAGCCGACCGCGCCTGGCACTGGCACGTCCGAGAGCCCTCCCGACGACGGTGGCGTCCAGCCGCCCTCGCACCGCGAGATCGTCGCGATCCTCGGCGGGCTCATGATCGGCATGTTCCTGGCGGCGCTCGACCAGACGATCGTCGCGACGTCCATGCGCACGATCGGCGACGACCTGCACGGCCTGTCGCTGCAGGCCTGGGTCACCACGGCGTACCTGCTGACGGCGACGATCTCGACGCCCCTGTACGGCAAGCTCTCCGACATGTACGGCCGCAAGCCGTTCTACCTGGCCGCGATCAGCATCTTCGTCGTCGGCTCGCTGCTGTCCGGCACGGCCGACTCGATGTACCAGCTCGCGGTGTACCGCGGCGTGCAGGGCCTGGGCGCGGGCGGGTTGATGTCGCTCGCGATCACGATCCTGGGCGACCTGGTCCCGCCGCGTGAGCGCGCGCGCTACCAGGGGTACTTCCTCGCGGTGTTCGGCACGTCGTCGGTGCTGGGTCCCGTGATCGGCGGGGTCTTCTCGGGTGCCGACGAGATCCTCGGCTTCGCGGGCTGGCGCTGGGTGTTCCTGGTCAACGTGCCGCTCGGGGTGCTCGGCTTCGCCGTCGTCTCGCGCGTGCTGCACCTGCCGCCCGTGCGGCGCGTGCACCACCGGGTCGACTGGCCGGGTGCGCTCGCGCTCGTCGTGGCGCTGGTGCCGCTGCTCGTCGTCGCGGAGCAGGGCCGCACGTGGGGCTGGACGTCGCCGCGGGCCGTGACGGCCTACGTCGTCGGCGCGGTGGGACTGCTCGCGTTCTGGCTGCTCGAGCGGCGCGCGGGCGCGGACGCGATCCTGCCGCTGCGGCTGTTCGGCAACCGGGTGTTCTCGGTCGGCGCCGCGGCGAACGTCGTGATCGGCCTGGCCATGTTCGGTGGGCTCGCGGTGCTGCCGCTGTACCTGCAGATCGTGCGCGGGCAGTCGCCCACGCAGGCGGGGCTGACGCTGATCCCGTTCACGGTCGGGATCATGGCGGGCTCGGTCATCGCCGGTCAGACCACGGCCCGCACCGGCCGGTACAAGATCTTCCCCGTCCTGGGGACGATCCTCATGATCGTCGGGAGCCTGTCGTTCGCGACGCTCGACGTCGACACCGCGTTCGGGTGGATCTTCGCGTTCTCGGTGGTGTTCGGCCTGGGCCTGGGCTTCACGATGCAGCCGCTCGTGCTGGCCGTGCAGAACGCCGTCCCGGTGCAGGACATGGGCGTGGCGACCTCGTCGTCGCTGTTCTTCCGGCAGATGGGCGGCACGCTGGGCACCGCGCTGTTCCTCTCGGTGCTGTTCTCGACCGTCGTCGGGAACATCTCGAAGGCGTTCACGTCGGCCGCGGCCACGCCCGAGCTGCAGGCGGCCGTCGCGGACCCGGCTGTGCGCGCCGACCCCGCGAACACGCATGTCCTCGAGCTTCTCGAGACCGGCCGGACCGACGGCCTGAGCATCGACGACTCGTCGTTCATCTCGGCACTCGACCCGCGCCTCGCGCGGCCGATCCTCGAGGGGTTCGCAGCCTCGATCGACCTGGTGCTCCTCATCGCGGGCCTCGTGATGATCGCGGGCGTGGTGCTCACCCTGCTGCTCCCGGAGCTGCCGCTGCGGACGGTCTCGGGCATCCAGGGCCGCCTGGCCGACGAGGCCGCGGCCGCGGCGGCGGCGGACCCCGAGCCCGCTGCTCACCAGGTGGACGCCTCGGACCGGGCAGTGGAGCCGCCCGACCAGGAACAACGTCTGCATGCGCAGTCACCGCCGGTCGGTTCCCAGCCGACCCACAGCATCGACCACTAGCGTCGCACTCACCGGCTGTCGGGCCGGGCCGTGGGACGACGAGCCGGACGCACACACCGGAGGCACGCCATGACCAGCACCACCACGACAGGCCCGGTCAGCACGGCCGCGGTCGGCGACGTGACGCAGGGCCACCACGACGACACCGCCTGTGCGGGGTGTCTCGACCGGCGCCAGCTCCTGACCCGTGCGGGCGGTGCGGGGATCGCCGTCGCGGCCGCCGCGGTGCTCGCCGCGTGCGGCAGCAGCTCGTCGCCCGGCACGGGCGACACCAAGGGCCAGGCCGCCACCCCCGGCGCCGACGGGGCCACCCCGCTCGCGCAGGTCGCTGAAGTGCCGGTGGGCGGTGCGCTGCTCGTCGAGAACGGCGGGGAGAAGATCCTCTTGGTCCAGGCCACCGCCGGGACCATCACTGCGGTGAGCGCGATCTGCACGCACCAGGGCTGCACGGTGCAGCCCGCCAAGGACGAGCTCGACTGCCCGTGCCACGGCTCGAAGTTCACGCTCGAGGGCGCGAACATCAGCGGGCCCGCCGACAAGCCGCTGCCAGCCGTCGACGTGCACGTGAAGGACGGGGCCGTGTTCTCCGGGGCGGCCTGACATGGCCGCGGACCCGATCGTCGCCGGACGCGGCACGCGCCCGGTCGCGTGGTCCTGGCGGGTGCTCACCGCGCTCGTCGTCGCGATCTCCGCGGCGGTGCACCTGTACCTCGTCGCGTCCCAGGGCTACGGCGGCGGGACGGGCAACTGGCTCGCGACGGCGTTCTGGCTGCAGGGCGTCGGCGGCCTCGTCCTGGCCGTGCTCGTGCTGGTCTGGCGCTCGCCGCTGCCGCTGCTGGGGGCCGCCGGGTTCGGGGCGAGCACCCTCGCCGGGTTCCTGCTCGCGGTCTACCTGCCCGACGGCCTGTTCGGGGTGCAGTCGCAGTGGGCCGGCTGGCAGGAGTGGGTCTCGGCGATCACCGAGGCGCTCGCCGTCGTCTTCGCCCTGGCGGCCCTGTCGGCCGAACGCGCCCGCCGCTGACCCCACCAGCTCCGCCCACCCAGCACCTGCTCCGGCCTGACGCGCGCAGCGCCGGAGCAACCGCTGGGTCGCGCGGTTGAGCGACGACGAGAGTGCGGTCACTCCGGCCTGACGCGTACAGAGCCGGAGCAACCGCTGGGTCGCGCGGTTGAGCGACGACGAGACTGCGGTCGCTCCGGCCTGACGCGCGTCGAGCCGGAGCAAGCGCTGGGTCAGCGCTGGGAGAGGGTCAGCCCCAGACCAGGCCGTGGGCCGGGTCTGCCAGGACCGCGGCGACGTCGGCCAGCACGCGGCTCCCGAGCTCGCCGTCCACCAGGCGGTGGTCGAAGCTCAGCGCGAGCTGCGTGACGTGGCGGACCTTGATCTTGCCCTTGTGCACCCACGGCTGCTGCCGGATCGCGCCGAACGCCAGGATCGCCGCCTCACCCGGGTTGAGGATCGGCGTGCCCGTGTCGATGCCGAACACCCCGACGTTCGTGACGGTGATCGTCCCGTCGCTCATGTCCGCCGGGCTCGTACGGCCCGCGCGCGCGGTCGCGGTCAGCTCGCCGAGCGCCTGCGCGAGCTCGTGCAGCCCGAGCCGGTGGGCGTCCTTGACGTTCGGCACGACGAGCCCGCGCGGCGTCGCCGCGGCGATGCCCAGGTTCACGTAGTGCTTGTAGACGATCTCCTGCGAGGCCTCGTCCCAGCTCGCGTTGATCTCGGGGTGGCGGCGCACGGCCAGCAGCAGCGCTTTGGCGGCGATGAGCAGCGGTGTGACGCGCACGTCCGCGAACTCGCGGTCCCCGCGCAGCTTCTCGACGAGCTTCATGGTCCGCGTGACGTCGACCGTGTGGAACACGGTGACGTGCGGCGCGGTGAACGCCGAGGTCACCATCGCCTCCGCGGTGCGCTTGCGCACCGACTTCACCGGGACGCGCGTCTGGCGGCCGTCGACCGAGACCGTGCCGGACGCGAGCCACGCGCGGTCGTCGTCCTCGGCGTACGTCGCGAGCGTGCGCGCCTCGGCCTGCGCTGCGTGCGCGAGCACGTCCTCGCGCGTGACGATCCCGCCGGGACCGGTCGGGGTGACCGAGTCCAGGTCGACGCCGAGCTCACGCGCGAGCTTGCGGACGGGAGGCTTGGCGAGCACGTGCGTCGCACGGGCGGGCGTCACACCCGACGCGGCGGCGGGCGCCACGCCCGACGAGGCGGTCGTCCGGGCCGACGGCGGAGCGACGGCTGTCGCGGCCGACGAAGCAACGGCCGACGACGCAGCAGCCGACGACGACGCAGTGCCGGCCGGCGGCGACGCAGTGTCGGCCGGCGGCGACGCAGTGTCGGCCGGCGGCGACGCAGTGCCGGCCGGCGGCGCGGGGTCGGCACCGGCGCGGGGACGACGCGCGCTGCCGGCCTCGGCGAGCCCGTAGCCGACGAGCACCGACTCCCGCTGCGCACCACCGGCGAGCGCCGAGTCGCGCGCCGCCTCGATCTCGTCCGAGCCGCCCGGCTCGACGCCGCGGCGCTCGGCGGTCCGCCCGACGTGGCGCACCGCACCGGTCGTCGCGACCGGCTCCCCCCC
>NZ_LFKW01000065.1:38809-40091 GCF_001040865.1 Cellulomonas sp. A375-1
CGTGTCGCCGACGGCGACGTGCCACTCGACGATCTCGGCCTCGGTGAGGCCCTCACCCGCGTCGGGGAGCGGGAACTGCTGGTACGTGGGCACGTCGTGGTCTCCTGTGAGCGGATCAGCCGGGGGTCAGAACGCGAGCGCGCGGTCCACGGCGTCGAGCACGCGGTCCAGGCCCGGCAGGTAGTCGTGCTCGATCTTCGCGACCGGGTAGGGGACGTGGAAGCCCCCCACGCGCAGCACGGGCGCCTCGAGGTGGAAGAAGCACTCCTCGGTGATGCGCGCCGCGACCTCCGCCCCGGTGCCGTACATGACGGGCGCCTCGTGCACGACGACGCAGCGGCCGGTGCGCCGCACGGACGCGGCGACGGTCGCGGTGTCGAGCGGCGAGAGGGTGCGCAGGTCGACGACCTCGACGCTCGTCCCCTCGGTCGCTGCGGCCTCGGCGGCCTTGAGCGCGGTGGTGACGGTCGGGCCGTAGGCGACGAGCGTGACGTCGGTGCCGGCGCGCACGACCCGCGCGGTGTCCATGCCGGTCGCCTCGGCGCCGTGCGGGGCGGTCGCGGGGACGTCGAGGTCGACGTCGCCCTTCTCCCAGTACCGGCCCTTGGGCTCGAAGAACAGCACCGGGTCGGGCGACGTGACGGCCTGCTGGATCAGCGCGTACGCCTCGGCGGGGCTCGACGGCGTGACCACGCGCAGCCCCGCGGTGTGCGCGAACAGGACCTCGGGCGACTCGCTGTGGTGCTCGACCGCGCCGATCCCGCCGCCGTAGGGCACGCGGATGACGACGGGCAGGTTCAGCCGGCCGCGCGAGCGGTAGTGCATCTTCGCGAGCTGGGTCGTGATCTGGTCGTACGCGGGGAAGATGAACCCGTCGAACTGGATCTCGAGCACCGGGCGGTAGCCGCGCAGCGCGAGGCCGATCGCGGTCCCGACGATCCCCGACTCGGCGAGCGGCGTGTCGACCACGCGGTCCTCGCCGAACTCGGCCTGCAGCCCGTCGGTCACGCGGAACACGCCACCGAGCCGGCCGATGTCCTCGCCCATGAGCAGGACCTTGTCGTCGTCCGCGAGCGCGCGGCGCAGGCCGAGCGTGATCGCCTTGGCGAACGTCAGGCGCTGGACGCCCGTGGGGAACGGCGCCACGTCCGACGAGGGTGCGGGCGCACCCGGCGCGGTGGTCGCCTGCGTGGCGGCCGACGACGGGCCGGTGGCCACGCCGTTCGTCGCGCCCGCGGCGCTGGTGCCGCTCGTCGGGCCGTGCAGCGCGGCGGGGGGCCGG
>NZ_LFKW01000065.1:40190-56104 GCF_001040865.1 Cellulomonas sp. A375-1
GCTCCCCTCGGAGTGACCGGGACGGTCCAGGAACGACGACTCGTAGGACTCGAACCACGCGCGCTCGGCCTCGACGCCCGAGTGCGGGGTGGCGTAGACGTGCTCGAACATCGACGCGGGCGACGGGTGGCCCATCGCGCGGATCGTCGTGCGGATGTGCTCGCCGAGGGCGTCCCCCTCCGCCGCGAGCGACGCGAGGAACTGCGACGGCAGCGCGTCGCGCGACTCGAGGTAGGCGCGCAGGCGGTCGATCGGGTCGCGCCGGCGCCAGTGCTCCTCCTGCTCGGAGCTGCGGTAGCGCGACGGGTCGTCGGACGTCGTGTGCGCACCCATGCGGTACGTGAAGGCCTCGACGAACGTCGGGCCGCCGCCGGACCGCGCGCGCTCGAGCGCCTGCGCGGTCACCGCGTAGCTCGCCAGGACGTCGTTGCCGTCGACCCGCACCGCGGGGATGCCGAAGCCCGGGGCGCGCGCCGCGATCGGCACGGTGGCCTGGCGCGTCGTCGGCTCCGAGATCGCCCACTGGTTGTTCTGGCAGAACAGCACCACGGGCGCCTGGTTGACCGCCGCGAAGACGAGGGCCTCGCTCACGTCCCCCTGCGAGGTCGCGCCGTCGCCGAAGTACGTGACGACCGCGGTGTCCTTGTCCGGGTCGCCCGTGCCGACGAGGCCGTCGCGCACGACGCCCATCGCGTAGCCGGTCGCGTGCAGCGTGTGCGAGCCGATCACGAGCGTGTAGAGGTGGAAGCCGTGCGCGACCGGGTCCCAGCCGCCGTGGTCGACGCCGCGGAACAGCCGCAGCACCTCGGTGAGCTCGACCCCGCGCACGTGCGCGACCCCGTGCTCGCGGTAGCTCGGGAACACGTGGTCCTGCGGGCGCAGCGCGCGCCCGGAGCCGACCTGCGCGGCCTCCTGGCCGAGCGCCTGCGCGAACAGCGCGAGCTCGCCCTGGCGCTGCAGCGCGGTGGCCTCGGTGTCGAACCGGCGGACCAGGACCATGTCGCGGTACATCGCGCGCAGGTCGTCGTCGGTCAGGTCCGCCACGTAGGCGTCGTACTCGGGGTGCGCGACGCGCTCGCCGTTGGGCGTGAGGAGCTGGACGAGCCCCTCCTCCGTCAGCGGCCCGGCGTCGGCCGAGGCCGGCGACGGGGACGCCGCGGGAGACGTGGAGTGGGCCGCGGCCCGTCCGTCCGAGGTGGGGACGGGGGCCGCGGCCGGCCCGCCGGGGGTAGCGGCGGGGGTCCATGGGGCAGCCGGCGCGGTCGAGCCGGACGGTGATCCGGTCTGACCGTGCCCGAGGGCTGCTGCGGGAGAGATGTCGGCGTGGGGGAGGCCGGACGAGCTCACGCGGTGCTCCTTCGCGTGCAGCGGCGGTAGCCGCTCCGGGACGTGGGGCCTGGTCCAGCACCCAACCTACGACACCGTAGCCTACGCCTCCGTAGGTTCCAGGCAACCCCTGGCGACAAGGATCGGTCGCCCGACTTGTCGGCACCCCACAGGGCACCCGGAGCGCCTCACGGGGCTCGGGTGCTGTCCCGCGACGACGCCTCGGGGAAAGGTCCGCAGGTCAGCGGCTCAGGTGCTGGGCGGTGACCTCGAGCAGCAGGTCCGTCGCCTCGGGCTCGCCCACGCTCACGCGCACGCCGTCGCCCGCGAAGGCCCGCACGATCACGCCGTTCCGTGAGCAGCGCTCGGCGAGCGCGGTCGCGTGGTCGCCGACGCCGAGCCACACGAAGTTGGCCTCGCTGTCGGGCACGGTCCAGCCCTGCGCGCGCAGCGCGGTGAGCATCCGCGAGCGCTCCTTGACGATCGCGTCGACCCGCGCCAGCAGCTCGTCGCGCGAGCGCAGCGACGCCACCGCGGCGAGCTGCGCGACGCTCGAGACCCCGAACGGCGTCGACGCGGCCCGGATGCCCGCGGCGTGCCTGGTCCGCGCGACGGCGTACCCGACGCGCAGCCCGGCCAGGCCGTAGGCCTTGGAGAACGTGCGCAGCAGCACCACGTTGCGGCGCGCGGCGAACACGGCGAGGCCGTCAGCGGCCGCGGCGTCCCGCACGAACTCGACGTACGCCTCGTCGAGCACGACGAGCACCTCTTCCGGCACCGTGTCGAGGAACTGCTCGAGCTCGTCGGCGCGCACGGCCGGGCCGGTCGGGTTGTTGGGCGTGCAGACCAGCACGACCCGCGTGCGGTCGGTGACCGCCGCGGCCATCGCGGGCAGGTCGAGCCGGCCGTCGTCGGTCACGGGCACGCGCACGCCGCGCGCGCCGGCGAGGGTCACCGCGATCGGGTACGCCTCGAACGAGCGCCACGGGAAGACGACCTCGTCGTCGGCCTCGCAGAACGCGGTCAGGACGTGCCCCAGGACGGCCACCGACCCGCAGCCCACGACGACCTGCTCGGGCGTGACACCCAGCTGGTCCGCGATCGCCTCCGTCAGCTCGGTCGCGTACATGTCCGGGTAGCGGTTTACGTCGACCGCGGCATCGGCGATCGCGGCCATCACGGACGGCAGCGGCGGGTACGGGTTCTCGTTCGACGACAGCTTGAACGCCGCCGCCCCCACCGGTGAGCGCGCGCCGGGGACGTACGGCGGCAGGTCGGCGAGGGCACGACGAAGGACGGGGCGGCTCACGTGCACAGGATGCCACCGATGCCCGCGGGCTCAGCCGCGACCCGGCCGCCCGGCCCCGACCGCCTCGACCACCGCGTCGAACGCGGGCTTCGTGGCGTAGTCCTCGTCCCACAGCAGTGCCGCGCCGTAGCCGGGGAACCACTGCGGGACCCACGAGTAGCGGTCCGTGACGCCCCAGAACGTGACGCCCAGGCAGCCCTCGACCGCGAGGCACGTGCTGACGACCGTGCCGAAGTCCTCGGCCTGCTGCGCGAGGTCCGCGTCGCTGGGCGGCGTCGGGATGCGCACGTCGACCTCGGTGAACCGGACGGTCAGGCCGAGGTCGACGAACCGCTGGAGGTTCTCCTGCAGGTCGTCGCCGAGCTTGCCGCCGGTGAGGTGGCCCTGGAAGCCCACGCAGTCGATCGGCACGTCGCGCGCCACGAGGTCGGAGACCATCGCGTAGACCGCGTCGGACTTCGGGCCGATCGCCTCGAGGTCGTAGTCGTTGTAGCAGAGCTGGGCGTCGGGGTCCGCCTCGTGCGCGGTGCGGAACGCATCCTCGATGTACCCGTCACCGAGGGTCGCCTGGAACGGCGATCCCGCGCGCCGCGTGCCGTCGTCGTCGATCGCCTCGTTGACCACGTCCCACGCGAAGACCTGGCCCTTGAAGTGCTCGACCTGCGTGCGGATGTGCTCCTCCATCGCGGCCTGCATCGCGGGCGCGTCGAGCGCGGCGACCCAGTCGGGGAGCTGGGAGTGCCAGACGAGCGTGTGGCCGTAGAGCTTCTTGCCGTGCTCGCGCGCGTACTGCGCGAGCGTGTCGGCGCCGGCGAAGTCCCACTGGCCCTGCACGCGTTCGGTGGTCTCCCACTTCATGACGTTCTCGGCGACGACGAGGGACGCGTGGGTGTCGACGATCTCGCGGTACTCGGGCTCGTCGAGCAGCTCGGGGGCGACCGCGAAGCCGATGTCGAGCGCGCTGCCACCCGCGATCTCCGCGAGCACCGGGCCGGTCCCTGGGGCCGCGGCGGTCGGCGCGGCGGTCGGTCCCGGCGCGGGGTCGTCGCTGCACGCAGCGAGCGGGAGGGCGAGCAGCAGGGGCAGCAGCGCGGCGACGGCGCGACGGCGGGACGGCACGGCGTGGGTCATCGAGAGTCTCCGATTCGACTTTCGGCGTCGTCGCCGAAACCTGCGCGGATGGTAGCGCGCAGACCTGTCACCGTGGGCGAAGTCCGCGCACCGGACGGGGCCGCCTGGCAGGATCGACGCATGTCCTTCGTGCTGCGCGTGATCATCAACGGGTTCGCGATCTGGCTCGCGACCGTCCTGCTGTCCGACGGCCTGCAGATCGTCGGCGCGGACTCGACGAGCGAGAAGGTCCTCATCATCGGCTTCATCGCGTTGATCTTCGGGATCGTCAACGCGGTCGTGAAGCCGATCGTCCAGATCCTCTCGATCCCGCTGTACATCCTCACGCTGGGTCTGTTCACGCTGGTCGTGAACGCCCTCATGCTCCTGCTCACCGCGTGGATCACGGGCTTCACCGACTGGGGCCTCGAGATCGAGGGCTTCTGGTGGGCCGTCGGCGGCGCGCTGATCATCTCGATCGTCTCGTTCGCGCTCTCGATCCTGCTGCCCGGCTCGCGCAAGTAAGCAGCTCCAGCACGTAAGCAGGCAGCGCGCGACGAGCGACGCGCGTCAGGCGCGCCTCGTCGACGCGCCCGTCGTCGGCGTCAGAGGCGGCGCGGCAGGACGATCGCCGCGACTGCCGCACCCGTGACGAGCGCGAGGACGCGCCACAGGTCGCCCGCGTCGAGCGTCGCGCCGGCGAGCACGAGCGCGACCACGGCGAGGACCTGCGCGGGGACCTGCAGCAGCGCGACCTCGCGCAGGCCCTCGGCGAGCACGGCGATCTCGATGCGCGAGCGCAGCGCCACGCGCGCCGACCACGTGCTCGCCCACACCGCGAGGTGCACGAGCAGGACGAGCGCGAGCGTCGTCAGCACCGCGGGCGGCCCGCCGATCAGCACCTCGAAACCGACGGCCAGCACCGCGACCCAGACGAGCGACAGCCTCGGCAGCGCCGCGACCAGCGCCGCCAGGAGCAGCGCTCCGACGACGGACGACAACGACAGCGGCAGCAGCACGGACCAGCCGACCATCAGCAGCAGTGCGACGAGCAGGCCCGTGCAGATCCGCACGCCCCCGCCGCTGACGGTCGGGCCGACCTCGAGCTCGGCCTCCGGCTCGGGTGCCGGTCGCAGCCCGGGCAGCACGGACCACCACCTGGGCGTCGTCACTCGCGGGTTCGTCGGCTCGGTCATCGCACTCCCGCCCCCGCCCCGGGCCGCCGCTGGCCGCTGCGCGCGAGCCCGGCGAGCGCCACCTGCGGCGCGTCGCGCCACGTCACCAGCTCGACGTCCGCGTCCTGCAGACCCGCGAGCCGGTCGGTCCGCGCGAGGCGCACGAGCCGCAGCGCGAGGCGCTCCCGGTCCCGCAGCACGGCCTCGCGCAGCGTCGGCAGCACGTCCACGGCCACGACCCGGTGCCCCGCGCGCCGCCACTGCACGGCCGCGTCCGCCGCGGCGTCGTCGAGGAACGTCGAGAACACGATCACGAGCGCGCCCGAGGGAAGCTGCGGTGCACGCACGCGGTGCAGCGGCTCGCCCTCGGGCCTGGTCAGCGCGAGCGCGTGCCGGATCCGGTCGAGCTGGCGCCTGCCGCCGCCGGGCGGCAGGGGACGGCGGACCGCGCCCAGGTCGTCGAGCCCCACGCGGTCGCCCGCCGCGAGGTAGGCCTGCGCGAGGGATGTGGCCGCCTGCCGCGCGAGGTCGAGCGACGTCGGGTCGGACGCGCGCGGTCGCAGCGAGCCGCGCCACGTGCGCGGGTCGGGCCCGATGTCGTCGCGCGAGTCGACGACCAGCAGCACCGCGGCCTCCGCGAGCGCGAGCTCACGGCGCACGTACAGCTCCTGCAGCGCCGGGGAACGGCGCGCCGTCACGCGCCAGTCGATGCGGCGCAGGCGGTCGCCGGGCGTGTACGGGTGCACGTCCCGCAGCCCGCCACCCTCACCGGGCCGGCGCGACGGGTGCGCACCCGACAGGCCGCGCAGCCGGAACGGCAGGGGCAGCTGGCCCAGCGGGCCGGGCGTCGGCAGGACGAGCGCGTCGTCGGTCGCAGGCTCCACCGGCTCCGAGACGGTCGCGCCGCCCGGGCCGATGCCGATCGCGTCGATCTCCGCGACGGTCTGCGGACCGGTCCGCACGGTGTGCACGACGAGCGGCAACGTGCGCTGCCCGCGGACCTGCACGACCACCTCGTCCTGCGAGCGGTTCGAGCGCCGCACCGCCACGACGACGGCCGCCGTGCCGCGCGGCGCGGTGATCCGCACGCGCGAGCGCAAGGTCCCCGGCTCGTCGTCAGCCGCTGCGGTGGTCGCACCCTCGCCGCCGTCGAGGTCGGTCGCACCCTCGTCGGCCGGGGCGTTCGTCTCGTCGTCGACGTCGTCGGACGCGCCCAGGTGCACCTCGATCTCGCGCGACGGCGTGCGCAGCCAGCCCCACACGGCCACCCCGACGAGCGGTACCGCGAGCACCGCGACGTCCGCGCGCCCCACGGCCGCGCCGACGAGCAGCAGCACGACGCCGACGGTCGCACCGACCGCCGTCGTCTGCCCGCGGGACCAGGGCTCGTTCATCGCGCCGCGCCGACCCCCCGCACCGTCGCGGGACCGGGCACGTGCGCAAGGACCTCCTGCACGACGCGCTGCGGCGCGAGGCCCGACGCCCACGCCTGCGGCGTCAGCGAGATCCGGTGCGCGAGCGTCGCGACGCCCACGGCCTTGACGTCCTCGGGCGTCACGAAGTCGCGGCCCTCGAGCACCGCGACGGACCGCGCGACGAGCACGAGCGCCTGCGACCCGCGCGGGGACGCACCGACCTCGACCGCGGCGTGCTGACGCGTGGCGGCGGCGAGGTCCACGCAGTAGCCGAGCACGTCGTCGTCGACCGTGACGGCCTCGACGCCCGCCTGCATCGCGCGCAGCGTGGGCGCGTCGACGACCGTGCGCACGGTGGCCGCCTCCTGCCGCCGCGCGAGACGACGCGCGAGCACGTCGACCTCGGAGGTCCGCTGCGGGTACCCGACCGCGAGACGCACCATGAACCGGTCGAGCTGGGCCTCGGGCAGCGGGTACGTGCCCTCGTACTCGACCGGGTTGGACGTGGCGACCACGTGGAACGGGTCGGGCAGCGGCCGGGTGACGCCGTCGACCGTGACCTGCCGCTCGGCCATCGCCTCGAGCAGCGCGGACTGGGTCTTGGGCGCGGTGCGGTTGATCTCGTCGGCCAGCAGCAGCCCCGCGAACACCGGGCCGGGCCGGAAGTCGAAGCTCGCCGAGGCCGGGTCGAACACCGAGGACCCGGTGATGTCCGACGGCAGCAGGTCGGGCGTGCACTGCACGCGCCGGAACTCCAGGCCGAGCGCGGTCGCGAGCGAGCGCGCCGCGAGGGTCTTACCCAGGCCGGGCACGTCCTCGAACAGCACGTGCCCGCCCGCGAGGATCGCCGCGAGCGCGACCGTCAGCGGCTCACGCATGCCGACGACCGCGGTGGCGACCTCGTCGAGCACCGCGCGGCCGTGCGCGGCGGCCTCCGCGACGGGCAGGTGGGGCTCGGTGCGCGGCGCGGACGCCGGCTCGGGGATGCGCTCGGTCATCGGTTCCTCCTGGGGCGCGGGGTGCGGGGCTGGTCGGGGGCCGGCGCGCGACCGCCGGCGGGTGTCACGAGGTCGGTGGGGTCGCCGGGCCGGTCCGCTGGCTGGTCGTCGGGCTGGTCGTCGGGCTGGTCGTCGGGCTGGTCGACCGGCTCGTCGGACCTCGCGGGACGCGGGCCGAGGGCCTCGAGCACACCGAGGGTGAAGGTCAGGTCCGCGACCGACGGCAACGGCGCGGACCGCCGCGTGAGCGTCTGCGCGGCGCGGCGTCCGACGAGCGCGACGACGGCGTCGAGCTGCTCGGGGTCCGCCAGGTCCACGCCGTGGCGCGCGAGCCGGACCGTCGCGGTCTCGCGCAGGCGGCGCATCGCGCGCTCACCCGCACGGCCGTCGCGGCCCACCATCGACCACGCGAGGTCCTGCAGGTCGCCGCGCGAGCCGTCCGGGCGCACGTGACGCTCGCGCTCCCAGTCGGGCTCCGGGTCGGGCTCGAGCCGCGTCACGACGACGACGAACGCGGCGACCGCGATGCCGAGGACGATCGACGACCACCACGTGAACCCGGCCATGAGCCCGAGCCCGACGCCCACGAGCACGCCGACGCCCTCGCGCCACACGAGGTGCCACAGCTGGCCGATCACGACGCGCCCTCGTCGGACTCCGGGTCGGTGCGACGGCGCAGGCCGCGGGCGATGTCGTGGAGCGCGGCACGGGCTCGCGTGACGTCGTCGTCGGTGACCGGGTGCTCGCTGAACCGCGCCGCGAGGTAGAGGTCGAGCAGCGTGCGGCTCGCGGCGGGGTCGGCGCGCGTGCTGTCGAGCAGGTCGAGCGTGAACTCGGTCGCGGTCTGCGCGCGCTCGCGCACCACGCCGCTGCGCTCGGCGGACTGCTCGAGCGCGACCCACGCGGCGATCACGGCGTCGCCGGGCGGCAGGTCGCGCGCGAGTGCGTCGAACGCGTCATCGACCCCCGCCGCGAGCGCGGGCTGCGCGAGGTCGAGCACGTCGCCGCGCAGCAGCGTCCCGGCGGTGAAGCCCTCCTCGAACCCGAGCTCGCGCTGCTGCTCGAGCCACCGCCGCACGACGCGCACCGCCTGACGACCCAGGAACGTGAGCAGCGCGAGCACCACGAAGAAGCCGATGACGACGAGCCACGCGGGCATGCCGTTCTCGGGCACGACGTCGGCGACCGCGTCGCCCGTCGGCGCGGGGGTGGGCTGGTTGCGGTCGGGCAGCAGGGCGGTGGGGAGGTCGAACTCGGCGCCCGGTCGCTGGCCGGGCACGAACGGCCCGGCGACGGCCGCGGCGAGCACGGTCACGACGACGAGCCCGCCCGCGACGAGCGCCGTGCGCTGCGCCGAGCGGATCCGCGCGGCCGTGGCGGCGCCGATCGTCGTCGGGTCGCTCGCGGAGGGGTCGCCCGGCGCGGTGTCGTGCGCACCGGGACGGTCGGGGAGCGTCGGGCGGACCGCCATGCGCCCTCCCCAGACCTCGTCGTGCGTCGTCGGCGGCGGATCGTCGTCCCGCCGCACCGCGTGCGTCCCGCGCCCGCGCGCTCACGGTAACGACCCGCGGCCCCGCCCGACGACACGCTGGGCGAATCGCCCCGGTCCACCCTGCGCCCGTCCGCGCCCCGCCGGTCCGCGCCCCGCCCGTCCGTGCATGGACCGGTGCCCGCGCGCGGGGCACGCCCTGGGATGATGGGCGCCATGACCTCTCCCGCGCGCGTGAGCCTCGCCGACGTCACCCCGCCGATCGCCCTCGGCCCGCTCGACGGCCGTTACCGCCCCGCGGTCGCGCCGCTCGTCGACCACCTGTCGGAGGCTGCGCTCAACCGGGCGCGCGTGCACGTCGAGGTCGAGTGGCTCATCCACCTGACGAGCCGCGGCGTCGTGCCGGGCGCGCCGGTTCTGAGCGACGCCGAGGTCGCCTACCTGCGGGACGTCGTCGCGACGTTCGGCGCCGCCGAGGTCGCCGAGCTCGCGGAGATCGAGCGCGTCACGGTGCACGACGTGAAGGCGGTCGAGTACTTCCTCAAGCGCCGGCTCGAGGCGGCGCCGGGCGCCCTGGGTGAGGGCACGGTCCTGCCCTCGGTCGGCGAGCTCGTGCACTTCGCGTGCACCAGCGAGGACATCAACAACCTCTCCTACGCGCTCATGGTCCGCGGCGCGGTGCAGGAGGTGTGGCTCCCGGCCGCGACCGCGCTGGCCGACGAGGTCGCCGTGCTGGCCCACGAGCACGCCGACCAGCCCCTGCTCGCCCTGACCCACGGCCAGCCCGCGACGCCCACGACGCTCGGCAAGGAGCTCGCGGTCCTGGCCCACCGGCTGCGCCGCCAGCTGCGCCGGATCGCCGGGGACGAGTACCTCGGCAAGATCAACGGCGCGACCGGCACGTACGGCGCGCACGTCGTCGCCGTGCCGGGCGCCGACTGGCAGGAGGTCTCGCGCACGTTCGTCGAGCACCTGGGCCTGACGTGGAACCCGCTGACCACGCAGATCGAGTCGCACGACTGGCAGGCCGAGCTCTACGCCGACGTCTCGCGCTTCAACCGCGTGCTGCACAACCTCGCGACCGACGTCTGGACGTACATCTCGCGCGGCGTGTTCATCCAGATCCCCGTGGCGGGCGCGACCGGTTCGTCGACCATGCCGCACAAGGTCAACCCCATCCGGTTCGAGAACGCCGAGGCCAACCTCGAGCTCTCGTCGGCGCTGCTCGACACGCTCGCCTCGACCCTGGTCACGTCGCGCCTGCAGCGCGACCTGACGGACTCGACCACGCAGCGCAACATCGGCCCGGCGTTCGGGCACAGCCTCCTGGCGATCGACAACGTCCGACGAGGGCTGCGCGCGCTGTCCGTCGACGCGGCGCTGCTCGCGCGCGAGCTCGACGAGAACTGGGAGGTGCTCGGCGAGCCCGTCCAGTCGGCGATGCGCGCGGCCTCCGTCGCGGGCGTCACCGGCATGGAGAACCCGTACGAGCGGCTCAAGGAGCTCACGCGCGGTCGTCGTCTGACGGCCGACGACATGCGCGAGTTCATCGCGGGCCTCGGCCTGCCCGCGGACGTGGCCGCGCGCCTGCAGGAGCTCACCCCCGCCGGCTACACGGGCCTGGCCGCCGCGCTCGTCGCACACCTCGACGCCTGAGCGGCTCCCCCCGGGGTACGTCGTCTGGTTGATCTGGGCGGACGGCTCTTCCATCGCGCGTCGGTGCTCTGCATGATCGTCACCGGCGCATGCCAGCCGACCGAGCCGCACCCGGAGAACCCGTGCCCCAGCCCCGCCGAGCGCTGCGCCGCCTCGTCGTGCCGGTCGTCGCGACCGTCGCCCTCGTCCTCGGCCTCGCCGCGCCTGCGCACGCCGCGTCGTTCCGGTCCGCGCCGACGCCGGTCGTCACGGGCGTCGCGACGGTCGGCCGGGTGCTCACGGTGCAGCCGGGCACGTGGAAGCCCCAGGCGAGTCTGCGGGTCCAGTGGTACCGCTCGGGCAAGGCGGTGCGCGGCGCCACCGGCCGGTCGTACACGCTGGCCGCCGCCGACCTCGGCACGACGATCAAGGTCACGGTCACCGGCACCCGCGCGGGCTACCCCACCACCGTGCGCACGTCCAAGGCCACCGCGAAGGTCCGTGCCGGGTCGTTCGTCACGGCCACGCCCGTCGTCACAGGCACCGCCGCCGTCGGTGCCCGGCTGAGCGTCAGCACCGGGACGTGGCGTCCGGCGGCGCAGACCCGGGTCCAGTGGTTCGTCGGCAGCAGCGCGGTGGCCGGTGCGACGTCGCGCTCGTTCGTCGTCCCGGCCTCGGCGGTCGGACGGCGCGTGACCGTGAAGGTCACGGGGACGCGCGCGGGCTACCTCACGACGACCCGCACGTCGTCGGCCACCGCGGCGGTGCGCCCGGGCACGCTCACCGCGCCCGTGCCTGCGGTCACCGGCACCGGCCGGGTGGGCAGCACCCTGCGCGTCGAGCCGGGCACCTGGGGCCCTTCCCCGGTCACCCGGAGCTACCAGTGGCTGCGTGACGGGACCGCCGTGGTGGGCGCGACCGGGGCCACGTACGGCCTGACGGCCGCCGACCTCGGCACGGCGATCTCCGCGAACGTCACCGGCACCAAGCCCGGGTACGCGACCGTGACACGGACGAGCAACGCCGTACGCGTCGCGTCGGGCGACGCGCCGCTGACCGTGGGCGGCACGCTCACGCGGGACACGACGTGGGACCGGGCGACGAGCCCCGTCGTCGTCATCGCCGAGAACCTGGAGGTGCCGACGGGCGTCACCCTGCGCATCGGGGCGGGCGTCGTCGTCAAGGTCCGGACGACGACGTTCCCCGAGGGCGGGATCGAGCTCACCGGCGGCGCGGTCCACGTCGAGGGCACGAGCGCCGCACCGGTCGTCCTGACCAGCATCACCGACGACACCGCGGGTGGTGACACCAACGGCGACGGCGACCAGAGCGCTCCTCCGCCCGGCGAGGGCGCGTACGACTGGGCCGGGATCGAGTCGACCGCGGGCGGCGACCTGCGGGCCTCCTTCCTCGACCTTCGCTACGCGAGCCACGTCTACGTGCAGCCCGTCCTCGAGCCGACCGTGCTCACCGACTCGAGCCTGGGTCACGTGCAGTGGGACCCCGAGCACTGGCGGGGGACGGGCAAGCCGAGTCTCACGTTCGCGCGCAACGCCGTCGGGGGATGGGTCGGCGCGCGGGACAGCTGGTACGACGCGGGGCCCGGCGACGGTCGCCGGGACAGCGACATCACGCTCCAGGACAACACGTTCACCGGCACCGACGAGCGCTGGGACGGCGCCGCGATCTTTCTCGACCAGGCAGCCCTGGACCCCACTCGCCTGACCGGCAACTCCTCGACCATCCCGCGGTACGTGTACCTCACCGGCACGCTCACCGACGACTGGACCGTCCGGGACCCCGGCGACAACCTGCGCTTCGCGGTCGCGAGCCTGACGATCGAGGCCGACGCGCACGTCGTCGTGCCCGCGGGGACCATCGTCGGTGCGACGGGCCCGCTCACCGTGCGCGGTGCACTGTCCTTCGACGGCACGAGCGCCGAGCCGGTGGTGCTGACCGGACCGCAGAGCACCGGTGACGACTCACGGCCCGGCCTCGGGATCATCCAACCCGAGTGCGGCGCGACGGTCGACGCGTCGTACCTGCACGTCACCCACAACTGGCTCGGGAACGTGCTCTCGGGCGAAGCCGACCGCGTGAGCATCACCGACTCCGAGCTCGACGGCGGGATCGGAGTCAGGCTGTGCGGCACCGAGAGGTCCGTGGTCGAGCGCAACGACCTGACGTACGGCAGCTTGGGCGTCTCGTCCCGCTACACGCCGGCCCCCGACCCGCGGGTCCTGCACAACACCGTGGGCGGTGGGGCCCCGAACAGCTCCGTCATGGTCAGCCTGAGCATGACGGAGATCGACCCCCAGGCCCTGACCACCAACGTGCTGCAGCGCCCCGGCGTGTTCGCCTTCTCCGGCGACCTGCCCGCGGGGTACACCCTCGGACCGCTCCCGAACGTCACCTGGTCGCCGGACCTCATCGAGATCACCGACCTGCGCATCGCCGCCGGCACGTCGCTCGTCGACGGGACGCTGCAGGCGATCGGCGGGACGCTCACCCTGGCGGGCACCGCCGAGGACCCGGTCGAGCTGACCGGCGTCCAGGTGTACGCCGGCGGCGGGAGCACCGTGAGCGCGCAGCACACGAGGTTCGCCAGCGTCGACACGGGCAGCGTCTGGGGACACACCGTCAGCACCGTGCGCGCGGGCGGCGAGGACACCCTGCTCCTCGACGACGTCACGTTCGTCGGCCACTCGGACCCCGACGACCCGTACACCGAGGAGCCGTGCATCGAGACCTTCGGGGACACCTCGGGGCACGTGCGCGGGGACCTGTCGGGCTGCCGGTTCGCGCTCAAGGCCGGGGCGAGCTTCGACGCGCGGTACGTCAGCTGGGGGCACGCGTCCGGGCCGGGGCCGTGGGGCGCGGGCGCACGCGTCGAGGGGCTCGCGCGGACCTTCCCGTGGATCGGCTACGTGGCGCCGCCCGCACCGCCGAGCACCCCGCCGCTCCCGACGAGGAGCGCGGTGTGTGCGCCCAACACGATCCTCGCGCTGCGAGGCTCCGGCGAGACCCCCGGTGGCCCGGCCGCGTACGACAGCGCGTACTACGACCAGTTCAGCTACACCCGGATGACGACCACGACGCGTCCGTCGCAAGTCAGCCCGACCCCCGAGCTGTACGCCGACGCGTTCCGCGGCCTGGGCGGGCGCATCCAGCAGGTGCTCACCGGCCAGCGGCAGCTCGACGACGAGCCGTGGCTGGTCCGGGACGCGGGGGTCGGGCTGCTCGACGAGCTCGCGGCGGACGGGCTGGACGTCGACACGCTGGTCAGCGTCCAGCCCGTGATGTACCCGGCCCTGTCGACCGACGAGCTCGCGGCCACCTTCGGCCCGTCGGACCGGTTCCCGTTCTTCTCGGTCGACCTGGCGCGTTTCGCGTCGTACCTCGTGAGCATCTCCTCCGGGATCGACGCGCTGAACAGGTCGCTCGACCGGCTCGAGCGCGACTGCCCGAGCACGTCGATCATGCTGGTCGGCTACTCCCAGGGCGCCCTGGCGATCCACGCCGCCCTGTCCGGGCGCACAACCGCCGCGCAGACGTCGGTGTTCGACATGATCACGGGGGTCGTGCTGCTCGCCGACCCGCTGCAGAACGCGGGCGCGGACCAGATGACGCTGATGGGCATGACCCCCCAGCTCGGCGACCAGCCGCTCGGCTCGATCGAGCTGCTCATGCAGACGGCCGCTGCCCGTGGGCTGATCGACGAGGTCGCCCCCGACCTGGCGAGCATGTACGCGCAGTACCCCGAGGCTCTCGCGTCCCGGACGCTGACCTACTGCCAGCGCGGTGATCTGTTCTGCGCGCCGCAGGCGGGGCTGGCTTTCGAGCAGATGGGCGCCATCCACGGCGGCTACGGCGTGGGACAGCTCACCGCGTTGGGGCAGCGCGCGGCGACGTTCACGTGGAACCGGGGCGACTAGACCGACCGGCAGCCGGCGCGTAGGTGTGACCGTGATCACCCCAGCACGCCCGGAATCGGTTTCGGTGTGGGCGCGCTACCACTTTCGACGGAACCGATCTGGACATGTGACCCGTTTCCTTGCAGAATCGGGCCCGATCCGTCCGTTTTACCCGTTCCTGAGCCCTCGGGCTCGCAGCCGGGGAACCGTCATCGTCCATCCCCCCAAGTCGTAGGCGAGGCCGCCATGACCTTGATGCAGAAGGCGATCACCCCCGCGCTCGCGCGGGCCCACGTCGAGGGCGGTTACGACCGCATGGCCGGCTACGTGGTCCGCGCCGAGGACGTCGCGTTCGCGACGACGCCCGCCCAGCTGTTCGAGGTCCACGGGCTCGGCTACCCGGGTTCGCCGTTCCGTCGCGACGCCCAGTTCATCGACCTGCTCCGCTTCGAGTCCGGCCCGCAGCTGCAGTACCGCGACGTGCCGGGCTACATCGTCCCCCTGTGGTGGCTGCGACACTCCCGCGTCACGCCAGGCGCCGAGCTCGTCCGCGTGTTCGCCGACGGGTCGGTCACGCTCCTGGCGCGCTACGGCGACGTCGGCACGGGCTGGTCGGTCACGAACCTCGGGTACCGCCCCGCGCTCGCCTCGCTGTCGAGGTGCGTCGGACCGGTCGCGAAGTGGCACAGCGCCTACCTCGAGGCGGACCTGGTCGACGGCGGGAACACCGTGGTGCTCGCGCTCGCGAACCCGCCGCTCGCCGAGACCGGCTTCCAGCAGGCGCACTCCGGCCGGTGGTTCCGCCGCGTGCCGCGCGAGGACGTCTCGGAGCTGTTCGAGCTCGATCTCACTGCCCGCTGGAACGGGCTCGCGGTACGCGTCGTCGACCAGTGGCAGGACGCGCAGCGCTACGTGGTCGCGCGGATCTCGCACCTGGGCGACGACCTGGACCACGCCGAGCACCTGCGCCTCGACCGCGTCGAGGCGGGCGTCTACGAGGCGGTCGTGTACGCGGCCGAGCTCACGGACATCCAGACCAACCAGGTCGTGCCGCACACGTGGTCGCCCGGGCCGGCGCGGGCGCTGCGCCGCCCGGTCTCGCAGTCCTCGTCGTACTGAGACCTCGTCGTCCTGAGGCCCCGTCGTCCTGAGGCCCCGTCGTCCTGAAGCCCCGTGGCCCTCAGGGCACGGGTGCCGGGGCGGGCAGGTCCGGGACGTCGATCGCGGCCAGGTCGGCCAGCGCCGCGGCGTACGCCGCCGTGTCCCCGGCGCGCGCGGCCTCCCGCGCGCGGACCGTGGGGCCGTGCAGCGCGGAGCGGGCACGGCGACGCGCCTGCCGCGCCGCACGCTCGTCGCGCGCGTCGTCGCCGAAGGCCGACAGCGCCGACTCGAGCCCACCCAGCACGCGGGACCGCTCGGCGAGCACCGCGGGGTTCCACTCGCGCACCCGTCGGTCGGCCTCGTACTCGTCGGCGGCACGGCGGACGAGGTCCCGCGCGGTCAGGACCGCGCCGTGCTCGGCGGGGGGGGGCGCCGCGCCGGC
>NZ_LFKW01000065.1:56224-58316 GCF_001040865.1 Cellulomonas sp. A375-1
TGCGCGCTGCCGGACCTGGCCTGCGCCAGAGCGTCGACCGTGAGCACCGCCCCCGCCGCGCCGGAGCACGCGACGACGAGGTCGACGCACGTGAGCTCGTCGGCGAGATCGGCCCCCGCGGGCACCGACGTCACGCCGCGCGCGGCGGCGAACGGCGCGGCACGTCCGCTCGGTGAGTAGACGCGCACGTCGCGGCAGCCGCGCGCCTTGAGCGCCGCGAGAGAGGCGCCGGCGTACGAGCCGGTGCCGATGAGCACGCACCGCACCTGGTCCCACGCGACGAGGTCGCGCTCGGCGATGTCGAGCGCGACGCCCACCACGGACCGGCCGGTCGAGCCGAGGCCCGTGTGCTTCTCGACCGTGCGGGAGACGCGCGAGGCCGCCTGGAACAGGCCCTCCAGCGCGCTCGTCGTGGTGCCGTCCTTGCGTGCGGTCGTCAGCGCGCGCCGAACCTGCCCGGCGATCTCCCGCTCGCCGACGACCATCGACTCGAGCCCGCTCGCGACCGCGAACAGGTGCGCGGCCGAGTCCGTGCCGACCTCGACGGCGAGGTGCGCGGCGACGCTCGTCGGGTCGTAGCCGGACCGGGCGGCGACGGTGGCGGCCACGGCCTCGCGCGCCTCGGGTGCGTGGGCGGCGTCGTCGACGTCGAGGTACAGCTCGAAGCGGTTGCACGTCGCGAGCACGACGGCACCGCAGATCGAGGGGGACGCACCGACGAGCTCACGGCCCACGGCGTGCACGTCCGACGAGAGACGCTCGAGCACTCCGAGGTCGAGATCACGGTGCGATGCGACGAGGGACAGCAGCACCACGTGCTCGATTCAACCATCCGGGCAACCCGGACAAGAAATGTCAGGCACAATCAACGGATGCTTTCCGCTGGTCATCCGCTCGTCGACGGGCGCACGTCACATTCTCCGCTGGTGCTGGCATATTCCGGTCAGCGCCCGCAACGCCTCCCGGTGTGGTTCATGCGACAGGCCGGGCGCTCCCTACCGGAGTACCGCGAGCTGCGCGTGGGCACCGCGATGCTCGAGGCGTGCCTCGACCCGGCGCTCGCCTCCGAGATCACGCTGCAGCCCGTGCGCCGGCACGGGGTGGACGCGGCGATCTTCTTCTCGGACATCGTCGTGCCGCTGCGGCTCGCAGGGGTCGACGTCGAGATCAAGCCCGGCGTCGGGCCCGTCATGGGCGCGGCCGTCCGGACGGCCGACGACGTCGCGCGCCTGACCGAGCTGACGCTGACCGACGAGGCGCTCGCGCCCGTCGCGGAGGGCGTCGCCCGCACGGTCGCGCAGCTGGGCAGCACACCGCTGATCGGCTTCGCCGGTGCGCCGTTCACGCTCGCGGCGTACCTCGTCGAGGGCGGCCCGTCGCGCGACCACCTGGCCGCCCGCACGCTCATGCACGCCGACCCGCAGACGTGGCAGGCGCTCACGCGCTGGACCGCGGAGGTCACCGGGGCGTTCCTGCGGGCGCAGGTGCTCGCGGGCGCGTCGGCCGCGCAGCTCTTCGACTCGTGGGCCGGCGCGCTGTCCCTCGCCGACTACACCGCGCACGTCGCCCCCGCGTCCGCCCGAGCGCTCGCGTCCGTGGCGGACCTCGACGTGCGGACCGTGCACTTCGGCACCGGCACGGGTGAGCTGCTCGCGGCGATGCGGGACGTGGGCGCCGATGTCGTCGGCGTCGACTACCGCATCCCGCTCGACGAGGCTGCGCGGCGTGTCGGGGGCGGCACGCCGCTGCAGGGCAACATCGACCCCGCACTCCTTGCGGCGCCGTGGCCCGTGCTCGAGGCCCACGTCCGCGACGTCGTCGCGCGCGGGAAGGCCGCCCCGGCGCACGTGGTCAACCTGGGCCACGGCGTGCCGCCGAGCACGGACCCGGCGGTGCTGACGCGCGTCGTCGAGCTCGTCCACTCGCTGTGAGCCGGCGATGAGCGAGCGTGCGGCGGACGAGGAGTGGGGCGCGGTCGTCGTCGGCGGAGGGCTGGCCGGGCTGGTGGCGGCGCGCGAGCTGCTGCGGGCCGGGGTGCGCACGCTCGTCGTCGAGGGGCGTGACGCGGTCGGCGGCGCGGTGCGCGGGCACG
>NZ_LFKW01000066.1:0-1970 GCF_001040865.1 Cellulomonas sp. A375-1
CCGGTGGCGCCCACGCCTCCCGCCGCCGGTGGGTGGGCGCCGCCCGAGTGGGCCGCCGCCCGCCAGCCCACGCCCGCCGCGACCACGGTCGACGTCCCCAACCCGGTCGTCCCGCAGTCGGTGGCTCCGCGCATCGGCACGCTCGACGACAACGTCGCCGCGATGCTGGCGCTGCGCTCCGACATCCAGGAGCAGGCGCTGTCCGAGCTGAGCCAGCTCTCGTCGTACCGGCCCAGCGTCAACAGCTCCGGCGAGCGCCTCACCAAGCGCGTCCCGACGGCCATGCCGCCGATCGCCCCCGAGCCCTCCGAGGCCGCAGGCCAGGGCCCGCAGCGTGACCCCAACGAGCTGCGGAGCCGCCTGTCGAGCTTCCAGTCCGGCACGTCCCGCGGCCGTCAGGCAGCGGGCGACTCGCCTCGGAGCTCGTCATGACCATCACCGCAGCTCCCCACATCGCCCCCGTCGTGGGGACGTTCGAACCCGCAGTCGTCGACTGCACCAGCAAGGAGGAAGTGTGACCGCGCTCAGCACCGAGGCAGCCAATTTCGGCTGGCTCCTGGACAATTTCGTCCGGACCGTGCCCGGCACTCGCCACACGCTTGTGGTGTCGGCCGACGGTCTTCTCATGGCGATGTCGGAACAGCTGGACCGCACCAGCGGCGACCAGCTGGCCGCGATCGTCTCTGGCATGTCGAGCCTGACCCGCGGCGCGTCGCGGCAGCTGCGTGCGGGGGAGGTGCGTCAGGCGATCATCGAGATGGACACGCTGTTCCTCTTCCTCATGACCGTCTCGAACGGCTCCGTCCTCGCCGTGGTCGCCGACTCGAGCTGCGACGTCGGCCTCATCGGATACGAGATGGCCATGCTCGTGTCCCGCACCGAGGCGACGCTGACCCCGCAGCTCATCTCCGAGATGCGTGGTCAGCTCCCCGTCGACGGCGCTACCCGAGCCCCGGCAGTCTGAGGAGCCCATCCTTCATGAGCGAGCACATCGAGTACGTCGCCCGAACGGTCCGGCCCTACGCCGTGACCGGCGGGCGCGTGCGCTCGGCGCGCTCCGACCTGCCGATCGAGGCGTTGGTCGAGGCGCTGCCTGACGCAGTGTCGAGTCAGGGTCTGCCGCCCGAGCGGCGCGCGATCCTGCAGCACGCGGCAAGCACGTACATCTCTGTCGCGGAGCTGTCGGCACTGCTCCACCTGCCGATCGGCGTGATCCGGATCCTGGTCTCGGACATGTCCGATCAGCAGCTCGTGCGCGTGCACACCTCACAGCCGGTCGAGGTCAACACCGGTGAGTCCCCCGCCCTGTCCCTGAGCGTGCTGGAGAGTGTTCTCAATGGCATTTCCGCCCTCTGACGCCGCGGTGGCCGCTCCGGCCGGAACCGCTGGCGCCGTCGCCCCCACAGTCGTCAAGATCGTCGTGGCCGGTGGTTTCGCCGTCGGCAAGACGACCTTCATCGGGTCCATCTCGGACATCGAGCCCCTCAACACCGAGGCCGCGATGACCGAGCACTCCATCGGCGTCGACGACGCCGGTGGTCAGTCGGACCGCAAGACCACCACCACGGTCGCCATGGACTTCGGCCGCATCGCGCTGCCGGGCTCGCTGTGGCTGTACCTGTTCGGCACGCCTGGCCAGGACCGGTTCCTGTTCATGTGGGACGACCTGGTGCGCGGCGCGATCGGCGCCGTCGTGCTGGTGGACACGGACCGTCTCGACCAGTGCTTCCCCGCGGTCGACTACTTCGAGAGCCGTGGCATCCCCTTCGTCGTGGGTGTCAACTGCTTCGACGGTGTCGCCAAGCACGCGCTCGACGACGTCCGCGAGGCGCTCGCCATCCCGGCGCACGTCCCGGTCCTCTACACGGACGCGCGTTCGCGTGCGGCCACCAAGCAGGCCCTGATCGCCCTGGTGCAGCTCGCGATGGAGCGTCTGCGCCAGCGCTGACCAGCGACGTCGACGGCCGACC
>NZ_LFKW01000066.1:1980-30028 GCF_001040865.1 Cellulomonas sp. A375-1
GGCGTTCGTGGGACGTGCGGGCAAGGCACGGCGCCGAGCGCGGCGCGTGGGCGATCATGGGATCGTGCCCCAGCGAACCGTCGGACGACCGCGCGTGTACGCGGACGGCTCGGCGCTGTCGCGGTACCTGCCGGGGGCACCGAACCGCGCGCCGTGGCTGATGTGGGCGCGGAAGAACGGGCCGAACCTTCTGACGACGCAGCTGGGCGTGAGCGAGCTGCGCGGCACCGCGCGCATGCACGACGCCGAGGCGCGGGAGATCGCGCAGCGCGTGCTCCTGGAGATCGAGGTCGTGCGCATCTCCGACCAGGCGGTCAACCGCGCGACCGACGTGGCGGGCGTCCTGCCGCCCTTCGTCGCCGTGCACCTGGGGACCGCTCTCGCGCAGCCGGACGTGACGGCGGTCGCGACGTACGACGCGCGGCTCGCGCGCGTCGCCGTGCTCTACGGCCTCGAGGTCGTGGCGCCGGGCCGCCCGGACCGCTGGTGGGAGGACGACTCGACGCCCTGGCTGTCCTGACCGCGGGCGTGCCTCTACGGTGGCGGTGTGAGCACCCCGACGTCGGGAGTCGTCGAACCGGTCACGGCCGGCGCGGAGCGGGGACGCGCGGCGCGCGCGGCACTGCCCCGCGGGGGCCTGGCCGCGGTCGCGACCGACCGCCCGGGCCGGGACCCGGTCGCGGAGGTGCTCGCGCAGGAGGTCGACCGGCTGCCGGACCTCATCCCGCTGCGCCATGCGCGCATGGCCGCGTCACCGCTCGCGTTCTACCGCGGCACGGCGGGCCTCATGGCGGCGGACCTCTCGGGGAGCCTGCACACCGGCCTGCTCGCCCAGCTGTGCGGTGACGCGCACCTGAGCAACTTCGGCGTGTTCGGCACCCCCGAACGCCGTCTGGTCTTCGACCTCAACGACTTCGACGAGACGCACCCGGGCCCGTTCGACTGGGACGTGAAGCGGCTGGTGGCGAGCATCGAGGTGGCTGCGCGGGCCCTGGGGCTGGGCCAGGACGCGCGGCGGCGCGCGTGCCGACGCACCGCCCGCGAGTACCGCGAGGCGATCCGCTCGTTCGCGCGGGCCCGCGCGGTCGACGTCTGGTACGCGAGCCTGGACGCCGCGGACGCCGGCCTCGGACGCCGCCTGGGTCTGGACCCGACCGCTCGTCGCGGCTGGCAACGCCTGACGAGCCGCGCGACGTCACGCGACCACCGGCAGGCGGCGGCGCGGCTGACGACGCTCGCCCCCGACGGTGAGCGCAGGTTCGTCGCGGACCCGCCTCTGCTGGTACCGGCGAGCAGCTACCTGACCCCCGACGAGGTCGTCACGTTCCGCGCGGGCATGGAGCAGCTCGTCGAGCAGTGGCGGGAGAGCCTGCCCGCCGACCGGCGCCACCTCGCGGCGCAATACCGCGTCGTGGACGTGGCGCGCAAGGTCGTCGGGGTCGGGAGCGTCGGGACGCGCGCGTGGGTGCTGCTCCTCGTCGGGGCCTCGTCGGACGACGTCCTGGTGCTGCAGGCGAAGGAGGCGCGCGCGTCCGTGCTCGAGGCGCACCTCCCGCCCGGTCCGTACGCGCACCCCGGCCGGCGCGTGGTCGAGGGGCAGCGCCTCATGCAGGCGGCGAGCGACGTGTTCCTCGGCTGGCAGGACAGGGTGGGCCTCGACGGCGTGCCGCGTGCGTACTACGTGCGCCAGCTGCGCGACTGGAAGGGCGCGGTCGACGTCGAGCGCATCCGCCCCGAGGCGCTCGTGCCGTACGGGCGCGCGTGCGCGTGGACGCTGGCTCGCGCGCACGCGCGTTCGGGGGAGCGCGTCGCGATCGCGGCGTACCTGGGTTCGTCGTCCCGGGCCGACGAGGCGTTCGCGCGGTTCGCTGCGACGTACGCCGACCAGGTCGAACGCGACCACGCCACCTTCGCCACCGCGATCACCGCCGGCAACCTCCCCTCCTGACCCCCACCCACCCCGCCGCCACGCCCGCCCCGCCGGCTGCCGCGCCCGCTGCTGCGCGCGCCGTCGCCACCAGGCGCGGCCCCGTCCCCGGTGCGGCCATCCCGTCGATGCAGGGATGACTGCAGCTTTGGTCGTGGTGTGGCGCCCCTGTTCTGCATCCATACCCGCATCGACCTCGCTCGATGGTGCGGCCGAGGGCTCGGATGGGTCGGGAGGGTGGGGGCTGTGGGAGACTCGTCGCCGCCGGTTCAGGCCGGCGAGGAGGGCTGGCTGAGCGGCCGAAAGCGACGGTCTTGAAAACCGTTAGGGCGGGACCTCTCGTCCTCAAGGGTTCGAATCCCTTGCCCTCCGCCCGACGACGCACGGCCCGCACCGGTGACGGGGCGGGCCAGGGGAGCGCGCGGAGAGCCGCGGCCGGCAAGCTCGCCGGCGGTGGCTGACCCCGCACGGGGAACGGCCGCCCCCGGCGGTGGCTGACGCCGCGCACGGAAGGGCCGCCCCCGACGGTCGGCGTGGTCGTCAGGGGCGGCCTGCGGCGTGAGGGCTCGCCCGCGTGCTCGTCGTCAGCCGAGGAGGCGGGCCTTCTGGGCGTCGAACTCCTCGGGCGTCAGCACGCCCGCGTCGCGCAACGAGGCGAGCTCCTTGAGCTGGGAGATCTTGTCGTCCATCGACGGTGCCGCCGCCTCCACGGGGACCGCGTACACGGTCTGCGGTGCGGCGTAGGCGGGTTGCGGCTCCGCGTACGCGGGCTGGGGCGCTGCGTAGCTGGGCTGCTGCGCCGCGGCGTCCTGCGCGGCCCAACGGCCCTGCTGGCGGCGCTGGACGCGGCCCGAGACCGCGCTGGCCGTCCCTGCGACCACTGCTGTGCGGGCGACCCCGCGGATCAGTCCTGGCACGTCGTCCTCCTGGTGGTTCGTGGTGCCGTACGTCGTGACGTCGCGGTGGACGTCGGGTGGCTCATGCGGTCTCGACGGCGTCGAGAGCCGCGAGGATCGCGGGGATCGGGATGCGCCCGCCGGCGACGACCTGGGCGCCGCCCTTGCGCAGCGCGGTGGCGAACGGGGCCGCCCAGGCGTTCTCGTAGACGAGCACGCCGGCCGCGGAGCCGGGGGTGAGCGCCACGCCGACCTCGTCGAGGTCGTCCTGCCCGACGAGCGACGACGAAGCGCCCTCGAAGATGGTCAGGTCGAAGTCGCCCGTCACGTCCAGGTCGGTGATCTCCACGCCGGACACGACGCCGTCATGGCCCTTGCGGACGAACGCGAGGTCGAGCACGCGGATGATGCCGCGCTCGACGAGGTCGACGAGCAGCGGGAACGCCGTCCCGTCGAGCCGG
The DNA here is from genome assembly GCF_001040865.1 of Cellulomonas sp. A375-1. Lineage (NCBI taxonomy): Bacteria > Bacillati > Actinomycetota > Actinomycetes > Micrococcales > Cellulomonadaceae > Cellulomonas > Cellulomonas sp. A375-1. The sequence goes on from NZ_LFKW01000066.1 coordinate 5,265, forward strand.
TCCTGGGGGAACTCGACGACGAGGTAGTCGACGGGCCCCATCTCCTGCAGGTCGACATCCATCTCTTCCTCCTCACGCACCGGGGCGGTCCCGGTGCCGTCGGTGCGCGTGAGCGGGAGCCACGCGTCGGGTGTGGTGTGGTCCGCTGCGCGCACCGCGGACTCGACCCGCGCGAGCAGGTCGGCGAGCTCGGCGTCCTCGAGCAGGTAGGTGTGCGAGCTCGCACGGGTCGCGGTCCGTTCGGCGCCGAGCATCCGTTCCATGAGCGGGCCCAGGGCGCCCCGGATGACGATCTCCACCTCGGGCGGGTCGTGCGTGTCGAGCGTGCGCAGGCCCCGCACGTCCAGGCCCAGCGAGCCGAGGCGCTGCAGCACCCCGAACAGGGCCGCGGTGTCCCGGATCTCCGCCACGAGAACCGTGTGCGCGGCGGCGCGCCGCACACCGGACTCCTCGAGCGCGTCCAGCTGGGCGTGCTTGACGGGCCCCTCGATCGTGAGCTCGATGATCCTGGACCGCACGGTGCCACCTCCCGCGCGTCCCACTGTGGCGACCCGCGCGCTTCGACAAATCACCCGAAAGGGGTGGATGACCCCTAGGCTGCGAACATGGCCGGGAAGGTGTCGGCGACCGCGGGGGCGGTCCGCCGGGGAGCACCGGGAGCGCCCGCGTTGGCCCGCGCGCGCCGCACGGTGCCACGCCAGGCGGGCGTCGTGCGGCGCCCGGCGATCGAGGCGCTGCTCGAGCGCGTGGTCGAGCGACGCCTCACGATCGTCACGGCCGGCCCCGGCTGGGGCAAGACGGTCGCGGTCGCGCAGTGGGCTTCGGCCACGGACAGGCGGGTGGTGTGGCTGTCGCTCGACCCGCACGACGACGCGCCGGGCGCCTTCTGGAGCGACGTCCTCGAGGCGCTCCGGTCCTGCGACGCGGTGCCCGACGACCACCCGTTGCATGCGTTGCGGGTGCCGCCGGGTGCGTCGCCCGAGTTCCGGTCACGCCTGTTCCGGGCGCTTGAGGACCTCCCGGAGCCCGTGGTGCTCGTGCTCGACGACTTCCACCACGTGACCCGCCCCGCGCTGGTCGAGGCGGTCGACGACCTCCTGCGCTACCCGTCGCCGTTGCGGCTGGTCGTCGTCACGCGCGTCGACCCGCTCCTGCGGGTGCACCGGCTGCGGGTCGAGAACGAGCTCGGGGAGGTCGTCGCCCAGGACCTCGCGTTCGACGCGCAGGCCGTCGCGGCGCTCGGGGCGCAGCGCGGGCAGACGCTCTCGAGCGACGACGTGGCGCGGGTGCTCGAGGGCACCGACGGGTGGGCGGTCGGCGTCCGGCTGCAGCTGCGCTCGTCGGGCGGCGTCGGCAGGGCGACGCGTCCGGACCAGGACGCCTCCGAGTACCTCGTCGAGGAGGTCCTGTCGCAGCTCGAGCCGGACGTGCAGCGGGTCCTGCTCATGACGAGCGTGACCCGGTCGACGTGCGCCGACCTCGTCGACGCGATCCTGCCGGGCGGTGCCGCGCGCGCGCAGTGGGAGACGTTCGTGCCGCACAGCACGTTCGTGACCGCGCTCGGGCCCGACGGCACCTGGTTCCGCTACCACCCGCTGCTGCGCGAGGTGCTCGTCGGGCGGCTGCGCACCACGGAGCCGGCTGACTGGCGGCTCGCGCACCGCCGAGCCGCGGCGTGGCTCGTCGGCCACGGAGAGTCCCAGCGTGCGCTCGAGCACGCGGCGGTGATCGAGGACTGGACCTTGTTCGGCGAGGTGTTCGTCGACAGCGCGGCGCCGGGCCTGGTCGCCGCCGAGCGGGAGCCTCTGCTCGAGCTCGTGGGCAGGGTGCCGTTCGCCGAGCTCGCACCGGATGCCCGTCTCGAGCTGTGCGCGGCCGCGCTGGCGGTCGTCACCGGGCGGTTCGAGGCCGCGACGGCGCACGTGGGCCGGGCGCGGGAGCTGGCCGCGGCCCACGACCCGGACCCCCAGGTCGCCGCGCTGACGGAGATCCTCGCGGCGAGCGCGGCCCGCGGGACCGGGGACGCGGTGACGACGACGAGCGCGTCGGCCGCCGCGCTCGTCGTGCTGGACGCGGCACCGCTCCCGACCGACGCGTGGCCCGCCTACCGCGCGCTCGCGGCGAACGCTCACGCGGTGGGCCTGTTCTGGAGCGGACGGCCGCTCGAGGCGCGGGAGGGGCTCGAGGCGCTCGTCCGCGCGTCGGCCGAGGCGCGTCCGCTGCTGCCGCTGCTGAACGCGCGGTCGTACCTCGCGCTCGCGGAGGCGCTGGGTGGCCAGGTCGACGTGGCCGCGCAGCGCGCGCGGCGGGTCATCTGCGACGCACGTGAGCTCGGGTGGGCGACGTACCTGCAGTGCCGGTGCGCGTACACGGCGGTGGCGTGGGCGGCGCTGCTGCGCGGTGAGGCCGACGAGGCCGACCACATGCTCGCGATCGCGCTCGCGAGCGACCTCGGGGGCAGGGAGCCGCCGACCGAGGCGACGATCCACCTCATGCAGGCGCTCGTGGCGGTGCAGCGCGGCCGGAGCCGGGCGGCCCGGACGGCGGTGCGGGCCGCCACGGAGAGCGGTGCCGGGCTCTCGCCCGTGCTCGCGGACCTCGCATGGCGGGCACAGACGGAGACCGCGCGTCTGGTCGGTGAGGCTCCCTCAGGGCCGGCGCCGGCGGGTGTCTCCTGCGCGCTCACCCTGCTCGGCGACGCCCGCGTGCAGGTCGCACGCGGGGAGGTGCGCGCCGCGGTGCGCCTCGCGAACGACGCCCGCGAGTGGGCGGGCTCTGACGGTGACGCGCTGTCCGAGACCGAGGCGTGGCTGGTCGTCGCGGCCGCGTACGAGCGCGGCGGCGACCACGTGCGGTGTGACACCGCACTCGACCGGGCGATCGAGACGGCCGCGCCGGACGTGCTCGTCCGGCCCTTCCTGCTCCTGCCGACGCCCGCGCTCGCCGCTCGCGCCGCGACCCGGCTGAGCCGCCATGAGGGCGACCTCGCCGAGCGGTGGCGCACCGTCGTGCACGGCGAGGCCGCGCCGCACGAGCCGGAGCCGCTGGTCGACCCGCTGACGAGCCGTGAGCTCGCGATCCTCGGCGCGCTGCCGACCATGCAGACCAACTCCGAGATCGCGGCCGACTTCTACGTCTCGGTCAACACCGTCAAGGCGCACCTCAAGGCGCTGTTCCGCAAGCTGGGCGTGGACAGCCGCCGCGAGGCGGTGCGGCGGGCGCGGGAGCTGGGGCTGCTGCCCTGACCCGGCCTCGCGGGCGCGCGGAAGGCGGCGCGGGCCGGCGTCCGCCGGGTCAGCCGCCGAGCACGGACTCGGCCGCGTCGTTGGGCTGGGGGTCCGGCCGGCGGCGCATGCGGAGCGCGACGAGCGCACCCGCGACGCCGGAGACCAACGGCACGAGCAGCGCGACCTGCAGCGCGAGCGGACGGACCTCGGTGTTGATCCGCTGCACCTCGGCGGCCACGTCGGGCGGCTCGTCGGCGAGCAGCTCCTGGAGCTGTGCGTCGCTCATGACCTGCGCGTCGTCCTCGAGCGCACGCGCGATCTGGGCCTTGTCGTCGGGCGGGAGCACGTCGCTCGCGTCGGTGCGGGCGGTGAAGCCGACCGCGAGCGAGGCGAGCATGACCGCTCCCGTGAGCGCCAGTCCCAGGGACAGCCCGAACGAGCCGGTGGCCGAGTTGACCCCGGCGGCCTCGCTCACGCGCTCCTGGCTCACGGGGGACAGCGTGTAGTTGTTGAGCTGCGAGACGAGCAGGCCGAGCCCGCACCCGGCGACCGCGAGCGGGAGGGCGAGCCACCAGCCGGAGGTCGCGCGCGGGACCACGGGTAGGAGCGCGGCGACGCCGACCGTGAGCAGCGCGAACCCCGCGAGGATGACCACCGCGGGGCGCCGCTGGCCCGCACGCCGACCGGCGAGCAGCGCGGTGGCGAACATGCACAGCGACAGCGGCGCGATCGACAGGCCCGCGAGCATCGCGTCGTAGCCGAGCACCATCTGCAGGAAGATCGGCAGCGCGATCATGGCCCCGCCGAGGGCGATCTGCTGCAGCATCTGCCCCGTCACGCCGAGCCGGAACAGCGGCGCACGGAACAGGTCCGGGTCGATCAGGGTCGGACGGCCCCGACGGTGGCGCACGACGAGCCAGCGGGCCAGCCCGAGCAGCGCGCCGAGCCCGAGCACGATCAGCGCGGCCACCGACTCGCCGCCCTCCTGCCAGACGAGCACGCCGAGCACGATGCCGCCCATGCCGATCACGGACAGCACGGCACCGAGCGGGTCGACGGCCCGGTCGCCCTGGTAGGGCGCGTCCTGCACCAGCCCTGCACCGGACAGGACGACGAGGATGACGACGGCCTCGAGGCCGAACGCGACCCGCCACGACAGGTACGTCGTGATGAACCCGCCGAGCAGCGGTCCGACCGCCGCAGCGATCGAGGCCGCGGCACCGACGAGCGCGTACACGCGCTTGCGCGCCGCGCCCGGGAAGTTGCCGTGGATGAGGGACTGCATGGAGGGCAGCAGGAGCGCCGCGCCGAGCCCGCCGATGACCGCCCAGCACACCACGATCAGCGTCAGCCCGGTCGCGAGGGTCATCGCGACCGCACCCACGAGGTAGCCGCCGAGGCCCAGCAGGTACGCGCGCTTGCGGCCGAACAGGTCGCCGATCTTGCTGCCGATGAGGATGAACGCCGCCGAGACGAGGGCCTCGAGCGCGATCGCCGTCTGCACGCCGCTGACCGTCGTGCCGATGTCGCGCACCACCGCCGAGATCGACACGTTCATGATCGACGTGTCGACGACGAGGACGAACATCGCCATCGCGAGCAGGAGCGCGAGCCGGCGCCGGGGTCCTTCGAGCCGGCCGGTGTCCTCGCTCGCGCCCGCCGGGGCGGCCGGACCGGTCACGCGAGGGCCGTCTCGCCGGACGGTGCAGCGCCGCCGCGCCGCCGCACGACGCTGCGCAGCACGAGCTTGCCGAGCTCGGCGAGCACCAGGAACGCCAGCGTCGCGAGCAGGCACGCGCGCCACTGCGGGCCGTCGAGCTCGACCGTGCCGAAGATCCGCTGCAGCCCGTCGATCGTCGTGACGAGGAACGTCAGGGCGATGACCACGAGCATGAGGACGACGAAGCGCCCGTTCGTGAGCGTGTCGTGCGAGAACACGCTGGCCAGCGGATCCCGCCACTGCATCGCGGCGACGACGTGCAGGAGCGACATCGTCGTCAGGCCCATCGTCGTGGCGATCGTCAGCCCGTACCGGTCCTCGCCGTACGCGACGACGACAAGCGTCCCGATCGCGATGAGCAGCCCAGCGGTCGCGAGGCGCGCACCGAGGGCACGCCCGATCACCGGCGTCTCGGGCGAGCGTGGCCTGCGGCGCATGAGCCCCTCGGTGGGTGCGTCGAACCCGAGCCCGATGGCCAGGACGACGTCGATCGCGAAGTTGATCCACAGGATCTGCAGCGGCGTGAGCGGCGTGCCGTCGGCGATCGTGAAGATGCCCGCACCCACGAACGTGAGGATGAAGCCGGTCAGGACGACCATCTGGAACCGGATGTACTTCATGAGGTTGTCGTAGAGCCCGCGACCGCCCTCGACGGCCGCGACGATCGTCGCGAAGTTGTCGTCGGTGAGGATCATCTCGGCCGCGTCCTTGGTGACCTCCGTGCCGGTGATCCCCATGGCGACGCCGATGTCGGCGCGCGTGAGCGCGGGCGCGTCGTTGACTCCGTCGCCGGTCATCGCCACGATCTCGCCGCGGCGCTTGAGGACGTCGACCAGGCGCACCTTGTCCTCGGGGGCGACGCGCGCGACGACCCCGATCTCGTCGACCTGCGCGTCGAGCTCGGCGTCGGACATCGCCGCGAACTGCGCGCCCGTGAGCGCGCGCCCCTCGATCCCGAGCTGGTGCGCGATGGCCGCGGCGGTCGTCGCGTGGTCGCCGGTGATCATGCGCACGCGGATGCCCGCGTCGTGGCACTCGGCGATCGCGTCGCGCGCCTCCTTGCGCGGCGGGTCGACGATCCCGACGAGCGCCAGGAGCTCGAGCCCGTCGACGAGCGCGAGCAGCTCGTCAGGACTCGCGGCGGTCACCGACCCCGCGGGCAGGTCGCGCTGCGCGACGGCGAGCACGCGCATGCCCTCGGCGGCGATCGCGTCGTTCTCCGCGAGCACGGCTGCGCGGACCTCGTCCCACGTCCGCGCCGCCCCCTGCGCGCCACGGACACTGGTCGAACGGGCGAGCAGGACGTCCGGCGCGCCCTTGACGTAGCAGCGCACCACGTCACCGATCTCGTGGAACGTCGCCATGAGCTTGTACTCCGCGTCGAACGGCACCTCCGCGACGCGCGCGTAGGTGCGGCGCGTCCCCTCGACGTCCAGCCCGGCCTTGGCGGCCAGGACGACGAGCGCGCCCTCGGTCGGGTCGCCCACGCACGCGCCGTCGCGGATCACCGCGTCGGACGCGAGCGCCATCGGCAGCGCGAACGGCTCGAGCGGGAGGGCGCCCGTCCCGGCGACCGTGAGGATCCGGCCCGTCGTCGAGTACCCCTCGCCCTCGACGGACAGCCGGTGGCCGGCGGCGACGAGCGTGCGCGCGGTCATCTGGTTGAGCGTGAGCGTCCCGGTCTTGTCCGAGCAGATCGCCGACGTCGAGCCGAGCGTCTCGACCGACTTCAGGCGCTTGACGATCGCCCCCTTCTCGGCGAGCTGCCGCGTGCCCAGCGAGAGCAGCATCGTCACGACCGCCGGCAGCCCGGTGGGGATCGCCGCGATCGCGAGGCTGATGCCGACGACGAAGAGGCTGTCGAAGTCCTGCCCGCGCGCAAGCCCGAGCAGCACGATCGCCACCAGCGCGATCGCCGCCATGACGGTGATGATCACCGTGATGCGGTCGAGCTGCTTGGTCAGCGGCGTCTTGTCCTGCTCGACCCCGCTGAGCATCCCCGAGATCCGCCCGACCTCGGTGGTCATCCCGGTCGCCGTCACGACCATCTCGCCGCGACCGCGCGTGACCTGCGAGTTCATGTAGGCCATGTCGAGACGGTCGCCGAGCGGCACGTCGTCGCCCGGCACTGCGGCGGTGCCCTTCGCCACGGGCGCGCTCTCGCCGGTCAGCCCCGACTCCTCGATCTCGAGCGCCGCGGTGACGAGCAGGCGCCCGTCGGCGGGCACCTTGTCGCCCGCTTCGAAGCCGACCACGTCGCCCGGCACGAGCTCCTCGGCGGGCACGATCTGCTGCTGTCCGTCGCGGCGCACCTTGGCGTTCATGATGAGCATCTGACGCAGCGCGGCGACGCTCTGCGCCGCCTTGCCCTCCTGGTGCAGGCCCATGAGCGCGTTGAAGACGGTGAGCGCGAGCACGACGACGCCGGTCGTGATGTCGCCGAGCGCGATGATGCTGACCACGGCCGCGCCCACGAGGACCAGCTGCATGAGGTCCTTGTACTGCCGCAGGAACGCCTGCCAGGCGGGTTCCTTGCGCTCCTCGGCGAGCGCGTTGCGGCCGTACCGCTCGCGTCGCTCGAGCACCTGGGCGGAGGTCAGGCCGACGGCCGGGTCGACGTCGAACGCCGCGCACACCTGCGCCGGGTCGGCCGCGTACGCCTGGAGGGTCGTGCGGGTCTCGGGTGCCACGGTCATGGTTCCTCCCGGTACGTCCGGGTCCCACGCTCACAGCACGCCCCTGCGGGGTCCTCACCCGCGACGGGTGAGCGAGCCGGTGCGTGCGCAGGTCGGTGCGCCGGTCGGTGCGCGCCGCGGTGGCTGCGTCAGTGCAGGCCGTGCTTGAGCGCGATCATCACGGCCCCGAGCATCCCGGTCACGACCGCCGACATCAGGAGCCGCACGCCGCGCAGGCCGCCCGCCAGACCCATCCGCCAGCCCACGCCCACGAGGAGCACGACGTTGACGGCCAACGCGATGTCGACGCCGGTCGCGGTCTGCATGCCGAGCAACGCCTCGACGACCAGCACACCCACGGGAACGAGGCAGGACGCGACGAGCGGGAGCCCGTCGGCGAGCACCGTGCGCCGCTCGTCGCGCGTGAGGTCACGCCCGTGCACCGTGCGCGCCGCGATCCAGTGCGCGTACGACTCCGCGACCCAGTAGACGGTGAGCGTGAGCACGACGGCAGCCGCCACGCGTCCCAGCCCGAACTCCACGGGTGCGGCGGCCAGCACGGACCCGCTGATGATGAGGCCGTAGAGGTGCGACGCACGGCGGCGGTGCAGCCGTGCGGGTTCGACCGTGCTGGTCGAGGCGCTCATCCGTGCATCGTGACACCACACCGCTGCGGCGACTACTCGCGGCGACTACCCGCGGCGGGTGATGGACGCGCGGTGCGGCATCCCGACAGTGGGGACGTCAACGCGTGTGCACCGGATGAGGAGACGACCATGGACTTCTGGGACTGGTTCTGGCTGATGGTGTGGTGGTTCTGCTTCTTCGCGTACCTCATCCTGCTGTTCCAGATCGTCGCGGACCTCTTCCGTGACCCGGAGCTCGGCGGCTGGGCGAAGGCGCTGTGGGTGATCGGCCTGATCTTCCTGCCGTTCCTGGTGGCGTTCATCTACATCGTCGCGCGCGGCCGCGGCATGGCTCAGCGGCAGATGAAGGACGCCGTCGAGACGAAGCAGGCCACGGACGAGTACATCCGCGCGACGGCCGGCACGGGCAGGTCGCCGGCCGCCGAGATCGCCGACGCCAAGGCACTGCTGGACGCCGGGGCGATCTCGCCCGACGAGTTCGCGACGCTCAAGGCGCGGGCGCTCGCCTGAGCCGTCCGTGACCTGCGCGTGCCGCTCGGCGCCCGGCGAGGGCGTCGGCGGTAGCGTCCTCGGGTGCACGAGGACGCGACGGACACGCAGGTCCCGGACGAGCGCGTCGTCGCGCTCACGTTCGACGACGGGCCGGGGCCGCACACGCGGCGCCTGCTCGACGAGCTGGCCGCGCGGTCGGTCCGCGCGACGTTCTTCCTGTGGGGCGAGCACGTGGCCGCGGACCCCGCGACGGTGCGTGCGACGCACGAGGCGGGGCACGCGCTCGGCAACCACTCGTGGACCCACCCGGACCTCACGACGCTGTCGGCCGACGAGGTCGGCGAGCAGCTCGACCGCACCGCTGCGGCGATCCACGCGGCGACGGGCGTCACGACGCACCTGTTCCGCCCGCCGTTCGGCGCGATCGACGACCAGCTGCTGCGGCTCGTCGGCGCACGCGGCGACGCGGCGATCCTGTGGGACGTCGACACGCGCGACTGGGACCACGGCGACGCGACGGCGACCGCTGCGCACGCGCTGGCGGGGATCACCCCCGGTTCCATCGTCCTCATGCACGACCCGCTGGTCTCGACGGTCGACGCGGTGCCCGGCATAGTCGACGTGCTGCTCGCGCAGGGCTACACGTTCGTCACCGTCCCGGAGCTGCTCGGCGACGCGCTGACACCGGGCGGGCGGTACGAGCGGCGCTGACCCGCGTCACGCTCGCGGGGATGCGCGGCTGCGCGCACGGGTGGACCTACGCCTCTAGGCTCGGCGCGTGCCTCGTCGTCACGTACGCCTGGTCCCCGCGGTCGCCGTCGACCGGGCCCGCGAAGTGGACACCGCCGTCCGCAGCGGGCTCGCCGCGCTCCGGGACGAGCTCGGTGTCCCCGCCGCGTTCCCCGCCGCGGTGCTCGCCGAGGCGCAGGCCCGCGCCGCGGCCGGGCCCCTGCCCGCGGAGCGCCTCGACGCGCGCGACATCCCGCTGCTCACGATCGACCCGCCCGGCTCGATGGACCTCGACCAGGCGCTGCACGTCGAGCGCCGCGGCAAGGGCTACCTGGTCCGGTACGCGATCGCGGACGTGGGCGCGTGGCTCGAGCCCGGGCACCCGATCGACGACGAGGCACGTCGCCGCGTCACCACCCTGTACGCACCCGACGGCCGCACGCCCCTGCACCCGCCGCAGCTGAGCGAGGGTGCGGCGAGCCTGCTGCCGGGCCAGGAGGCTCCCGCCGCGCTGTGGGAGATCGAGCTCGACGACGACGGTGCCCCGCGGCGCGTCGACGTGCGGCGCGCGCTGGTGCGCTCGACCGCGCGGCTCACGTACGACGAGGCCCAGCGCGCGATCGACGCGCGCTCCGGGCTCGCCGCCGGGGACGGGCCGCTCGCGCTGCTGCGACGGGTCGGCGAGCTGCGGGTCGCCGCCGAGCGCGAGCGCGGTGGCATCACGCTGCCCATGCCCGAGCAGGAGGTCGAGCTCGGGCCGGACGGCACGTGGCAGCTCGCGAGCCGCACGACGCTGCCGGTCGAGGAGTGGAACGCGCAGATCTCGCTGCTCACGGGCATCTGCGCGGCACGCCTCATGCTCGACGCGCGCATCGGGGTGCTGCGCACCCTGCCTGCCTCGCACCCCAAGGACGTGGCCCGGCTGCGGCGCACCGCGCTCGCGCTCGGCGTCGCGTGGCCGCAGGGCGCGCAGGTGGGCGACGTCGTCGGCGAGCTCGACGCCGCCGACCCGCGTCAGGCCGCGGTGCTGACCGAGGCGACGACGCTGCTGCGCGGCGCGGCCTATGTCGCGTTCGACGGCGAACGTCCCGAGCACCCGGGGCACGGCGCGATCGCCTCGCCGTACGCGCACGTCACCGCGCCGCTGCGGCGCCTCGTCGACCGGTTCGCCACCCAGGTCTGCCTCGCGATCGCGGCGGACGAGGAGCCCGCGGACTGGGTGCGTGCGGCGCTGCCCACGCTGCCCGACCTGATGACCGCGGGCGACCGACGCGCGTCGGCGTACGAGCGCGGGTGCCTCGACCTCGTCGAGGCCGCGCTGCTGGCCGGCCGCGAGGGGGAGGTGTTCGACGGGATCGTCGTCGACGCGTCCGACGACGGCACGTCCGGCGTGCTGCAGCTCGCCGACCCGGTGGTGCACGCCAAGGTCGCGGGCACCGGGCTCGAGGCAGGTACGCGGCAGCGCGTGCGACTCGTCTCGACCGATGTCGCGACGCGGAGCGTGAGGTTCGAGGAGGCCTGATGCCCGGTCCGGGAGCAGGGTGCCCCCGGACCGGGCGAGCGCGTCGGCCTTCGCTCGGCGGCCGGCGTCAGGCGACGACCGCACCCTCCGTCGGCAGGTCGTCGCGCCGGGCGACGACGACGGTCGCGGCCACGAGCAGGGCGAGCGCGAACATCCCCGCGCCGACGACGAACGCGACGTGGTACCCGGCCACGTTGGCGGTGGCCTGCGTCGCGGGCGACGCCGGGTCCGCACCGCCCGCGACGAGCGAGGCGAGCTTGCTCGTCGTGGCCGACAGCGCGAGCGTGTTGAGCAGCGCGATGCCGAGCGACGCGCCGACCTGCTGCGCGGTGTTGAGCATGGCGCTCGCCACGCCCGCGTCGTGCCCGCCGACTCCGACGAGGGCGGTCGAGGACACCGGGATGAAGACCATCGCCATGCCCAGGCTCAGCACCACGAGCGCCGGGAACACCGTGGTCCAGTAGCTCGAGTCCGGCCGCGTGAGGGTGAGCAGGAGCATGCCGGCGACTGCGAGCGCGAGCCCGGTGATCATGAGCGGCTTCGGCCCGGTCTGCGGCAGCAGCCGCGCCACGACCCCGGCGAACAGGATCAGCACCAGGCTGAACGGCAGGAACGCGAACCCGGCGCGCAGCGGCTCGTAGCCCATGACGTACTGGAAGTAGAACGTCATGAACAGGAACATCGACATCAGGCCCGCGCCGACCAGCAGGAACACCAGGTAGGAGCCACCGCGGTTGCGGTTGAGCACGATCCGCAGCGGGAGCAGCGGGTTGCGCACCCGGCGCTCGAGCAGGACGAACGCGGTGAGCAGCACGCCGGCGGTGACGAGCAGGCCGACGACCAGCGGGTCGCTCCAGCCGACGGTCGTCGGCGTGCCGTTCTCGCCCGGGACGCGGCGAGCGGCCTCGGTGAACCCGTAGACCAGCGCGACGAGCCCGACGGTCGACAGCAGCGCACCGGGGATGTCGAACCGCGTGTCGCCGTGCGCCTTCGACTCGCGCAGCACGCGCGCGCCGATCACCGCGGTGACCAGCGCGATCGGCAGGTTGACGAACAGGCACCAGCGCCAGTCGAGGTACTCGGTGAGTGCTCCGCCCGCGATCAGGCCGATCGCCGCGCCACCGCCGGAGATCGCGCCGAACACGCCGAACGCCTTGGCGCGCTCTCGCGGCTCGGTGAACGTGACGGTGACGAGTGCGAGTGCTGCGGGTGCGAGCAGCGCGCCGAACACGCCCTGCAGCGCGCGGGCGCCGAACAGCATCCCGGCGTTGACCGCGGCCCCGCCGAGCGCCGAGGCCAGGGCGAACCCGACCAGCCCGATGAGCATGGCGCGCTTGCGCCCGAGGTAGTCGGCGACGCGACCGCCGAGCAGCAGCAGCCCGCCGAACGCGAGCGTGTACGCGGTGACGGCCCACTGGATGTCGTTCGGGGCGATCTGCAGGTCGTCGGCCGCGGACGGCAGGGCGATGTTCATGATCGACCCGTCGAGCACGAGCATGAGCTGCGTGATGGCGATGACGCCGAGGATGCGCCACCGCCGAGGGTCGGGCGCGGACGAGCCCGGCTGGGCCGGGGTGCCGGGCGTGGCGGGTGTCGCCGTCGCGGTGAGGGGCTCGGACATGGGGTTTCTCCGTGCTGTGAAGGGCGCGCGGTGGCGCGGCGTCGAGACCGTCCGCACCCGGGCTGGAGCGCGGGTGCGGGAGCGAGAGGACCAGTGAAGGGGCCGTGCTGACGTGGTGCTGGGGTGCGGGGGTGCTGGCGTGCTGCGGTGCTTTGGGAGCGGCCGTCGGCGCGACGTCCGAAGAGACACCGGCCGAGGGCCAGACGCTAACGAGAGGGTCTGACACGCCCTGATACGTCCGGTCCGCGCGGCCGCGCGTGGCGTCCGACGCGTCCCCGTCGTCGTCGGACGTCGTCAGCACACTCCCGAGGTGGGGTGCGGGTCAACGCATATTCGCCCACAGCGGACACCCTGCCCGGCGCAGACCCGCGGAGCCGGCAGCGCCCGCAGCGCCCATCCAGCGAGCGCCCATCCAGCGCGTCACGTCACCCGCTCCCGGGGCTCCCGCACGCGGACGCCCCGGCGTACGGTGAAGGCGGACGCGGCGCCGCTGCCGGGGGAGGTCCGCATGACTGACGTGGCGATGCACGTGCACGAGTCGTCTCGGGGGACGGCGCCCCCGGACGCCCAGGACGGTGCCCCGCAGCCCGTCCCGGGAGCGCCGCTGCGGCCCGCCCCCGTGTCGCACGTCGTCGCCCCCGACCTCGTCCGACGAGGCGGAGTCGCGGCGGACCCGTTGGGCGGGGCCGAGGTGGCCACCCCGCTGCGCCGGGTCCTCGACGCGCGCCGGAGCCGCGGCGAGCGCCTGCCCGCCGAGCTCGGCGAGTCGCTCGGCGCCGCGATGGGCACCAGCTTCGAGCGCGTCCGCGTCCACGCGGACCCCGCGGCCGCCGGGATCGCCGATCAGCTGCAGGCGCGGGCGTTCACGTACGGCACGGACGTGTACTTCGCGCAGGGCACCTACGCGCCCGGTACGACGGGCGGCCGGTCGCTGCTCGCGCACGAGCTGGCTCACGTCGTCCAGGAGGGCTCGGGCTCGTCCGGCACCGGCCGCGCCCCGCTCGTCGGACGGGCCGACGACCCCGCGGAGGCTGCCGCGGACGCGCTCGCGCACCGCGCGCTCGTCGGGCACCTCCCGTCCGACCGGCCCTCCGACGCGACCCCCGGTGCCCCGCACGCGGTGGCGGCCGGCGCCGAGGAGGTCCGACGCGTCGTCGTCGTGAACGGTGCGCGCTGCACCGACGCGGAGGCGACCTACCAGGCGATGTACCAGGCCGTCACCGGGACGACGTACCCCAAGACGGGGCGCGTGCTGTCGAACGAGATCGCGATCGTGAAGGACAAGGTCGTCGCACTCCTGGCCTCCTGGATCGCGGTCGAGAACACCGCTGGGATCGGGCCGCAGGTCAAGCGCGCGGTGCTGGGCCAGGTCCCGGTGGGGCGCGTGTACTCGAACTACGTCGACCTGGCCGTCGCGCTGGTCGGCGAGATCGAGGCCGCCCCCCAGCTGAAGGCCGAGACCGACCTCGCGGCGCGTGCCATGGACAGCGCGTACCTCTCGCACCAGCTCGACACGCTCATGCCCAAGCTCAAGACCCAGTTCCAGACCCGGATGGGAACGACCATCGCGGCGCGGTACGGCAACTGGCACATGGGCAAGTACTACCCGTGGTACCTGATCGGCTTCACCGGCGGGTTCGGCGACGTGTTCGACAACCCGTCGACCTACTCGCTGGCCGCCAAGGTCGCCGCGATCCACGATCTGACGGACTGCTACTTCGAGATCCAGCCCGCCGCCGTCCAGGTCCCGCCCAGCAAGTCGAAGGGCACCTCGCTGGTCGGCGGTGAGCACAAGGCCGACCTGGTCGACGGCACGGGCAAGGCGACGTTCCGGGACAAGGCGACCGGCACGCTCGACGAGCAGAACGAGGTGATCGTCTCCGCGCGGTGGCTCAAGAAGCCGATCCAGATGGGCCCGAGCTTCACGACCGGCCGGTTCATGGAGCTGGCGCACGGCGCGGGTGCCGACGTCGAGACGCTCGAGGCCCTCGCGTGGGCCCTGTTCGCGTTCTGGAACCAGAAGTACACGACGTCCGCCTCCGGCGTGCACCGGTTCCACTTCGTCATGGACATGGCCAACAACTACGGCGTGCCGTACTCGATGACCGCCGACCTGCCGGCAGATCCGCCGACCTTCAAGCGCGAGGAGGTCGTGATCGACCTGGGGGTCTAGGGCAGAGCGGGTGCGGTGAGCGACGGCGGTTCGTTGTCATCAGGTAGTGGATCAGATACAGTACCCGTCGTGATGCAACGACCGACGCCCGACACCGCAGGCGACGCCTTCTCGGCCGACCTGCTGCGCGGCCACACCGACACGATCGTGCTCGGCACCCTGCGCCACGGCGACCGCTACGGCTTCGAGATCTACAGGGCGATCCGCGACGCCACCGGCGGCACGCACGAGATCAAGGAGGCGACGCTCTACGCCACGTACCGGCGCCTGACCTCCGACGGCCTGGTCGAGGCGTACTGGGGCGACGAGTCCCAGGGCGGCCGCCGCAAGTACTACCGGATCACCGACGCCGGGCGGGCCGTCTACCGGCGCAACGTCGCGGCCTGGGTGGCCACGCGCGACGTCATCGACTCGCTGCTCGACCAGCCCGCCCCCCGCACCTCTCCCGCCACGAAGGGCTCCGACCGATGAGCTCCGTCCACGAAGGGCTCCGACCCATGTCGACCGTCCACCGCCTGCTCGACGACGCCTTCGCCGGGGTCGACCTCACGCCCGAGGTCCAGGACCTCAAGGAGGAGATCCGCAGCAACCTCGAGGCCCGCGCGCTCGAGCTCCAGCTGGCCGGCGTCTCGCCCGACGAGGCCCCGCGGCGCGCGTTCGACGAGCTCGGCGACGTCCGGGCCCTCGTCGCGGACGCCGCAGGCGCCGCCCCCGTCACAGTCGGCTCCCCGGACGGCGCCCGGCCGCAGGTCACTGCGGTGCAGCGCGCCGCGCAGACCGCACGGCTGCAGAAGGTCCGCCCCCGCCCCGGGTTCGTCGTCGGCGTGGTCCTGGCGTCGCTCGTCGGCGCGGGCGCACTCGTCGTCGCCACCCTCGGTGCGCTCGGCACCGTCGACGTCGCCGACGCGGCGCTCCTGGCCGCCCTCGTCGTCGCAGCGGCTGCGGTCGGCTGGCTCACCGGCGCCTCGCTGGCTCAGGAGACGACGACCAACCACCCCCTGCCCGCCCGTCGCGCCGCGGGCTACGGTCTCGGCGCCGGCCTGACGGTCGGCGGAGCCGCGCTCGCCGGTGCGACCGCGCTCCGGCCGCTCGCCACCGGCTGGTACGTCCCCGCCGGGCTGCTGCTCGTCGTCGGGGTGTGCCTGCTCTCGGCCCTCGGCGCGACCCAGACCAACCGCAAGAAGGCCTGGGCCCGCGACGCCGAGCAGACCTACGTCGCCGACAACCGGTTCGAGCAGGACCCGGCCGCCGCCGCCCGGTTCGGCATCTACACCGCCGCCCTCTGGACGGTCGCCGCCGCCGTGTTCCTGGCCGTCGGGTTCGCGGGCGGCTGGGCGTGGGCGTGGCTGGTGCTCGTCGCCGCGTCGGGCCCGTGGCTGCTCATGCTCGCGAGGATGCTGTTCGGCGCCGGGACGGGTGACCGCCGCGCCTGACGGGGACGCGCACAGTCACGCGACGCGTCCAGTGTCCGCGCCCGGTCGCGCACACTGGACGCGTGGCCCCCACCCGCTGCCCGTGCTCGAGCGGGCTCACGTACGACGAGTGCTGCGCACCCCTGCACCACGGGACCCGCACCGCCGGCACGGCCGAGCAGCTCATGCGCTCGCGCTTCAGCGCGTTCGCCGTGGGCGACGCCGCCTACCTGCTGCGCTCGTGGCACCCGAGCACGCGCCCGGCGGACCTCACGCTCGACGACGACGTGCAGTGGTACCGGCTCGACGTGCGCGCGACGAGCGGCGGGGGAGCGTTCGACACCGTCGGCACCGTCGAGTTCGAGGCGTTCCACCGCGGCCCGGGCGGCCGTGGGTCGTTGCACGAGGTCAGCCGGTTCGTGCGCGGCCCGGAGGGCTGGCAGTACGTCGACGGGGACGTCACGACGAGCGCGTGACCCGCCCGGGTGTGACGAAGGTCGTCCTGCACGACCCGCCGCCTGGGACCGATCGACCCAGCCGCGCGCGCATGGGCACGCCAAGATGTGCAGGTGTCCACGTCCTCGATCCAGCCCGACGACGACGAGCTCGACCTGATCCGTCGCTCGGGAGCGGCGCTGCAGGTCGGCAAGCTCAGCCTGTCCGGCGGTACCGGCTCCTACCGCGTCAAGGCGTCGATGGCGCGCATCGCGCGCGCGATGGGCGTCGAGCGGCACGAGGCGCACGTGACGCTCACCGAGATCACGACGACGTCGCACCGCGAGCGGTCGTTCCGCACCGAGGTCACCGAGGTGCGCGCGGTCGGCGTGAACGCCGACCGGCTCGCCCTGATCGAGCGCATGGTGTCGCGGTTCGAGCGCCGGCACGACGAGACCGGCGTGCCGGTCCCGGTCGACGACGTGCTCGCCGAGGTCCGCACCATCGCCGCCCGCCCGCCGCTGTACAACGCGCTCCTCAACGCGCTGTGGTCCGCGATCGCGTGCGCCGCGTTCGCGTTCCTCAACAACGGCGGACCCGTCGAGATCGGCGGCGTGTTCGTCGCCGCGGGGCTCGGCCAGCTCCTGCGCCGCGCGATGCTGCACCGCGGCTACAACCCGTTCGGCGTGACCATGCTGGCCGCGGCGCTCGCGTGCTTCACCTACCTCGGCCTGGTCACCGGCCTGCACGAGCTCGGTGCGCTGTCGATGCGGCACGAGGCCGGCTACGTCTCGTCGGTGCTGTTCCTCATCCCGGGGTTCCCGCTCGTCGCCGGCGCGCTGGACCTCGCGCGGCTCGACTTCTCCGCCGGCCTGTCCCGGCTCACGTACGCGCTCATGGTCCTGACGTCGGCGGCGCTCGCGGTCTGGGCGGTCTCCTCGCTCGTCGGCCTGCAGCCGGACCCGCCCCCGCCGCCCGCGCTCGACCCGTTCGCGCTGTGGGGGCTGCGGTTCGTCGCGAGCTTCCTCGGCGTGATCGGGTTCGCGCTCATGTTCAACAGCCCGTGGCGCATGGCGCTGCTCGCGGCGACGGTCGGGATGGTCGCGAACGTCGGGCGCCTGCTGCTCGTCGAGGTCGGCGTGGTCACGCAGGGTGCCGCGGCCTGCGCCGCGCTCGTCGTCGGCCTGCTGGCCGCCTACCTGGCGCCGCGGCTCGACGTGCCGCGCGTGACGGTCGCGGTGCCCGCGGTCGTCATCATGGTGCCCGGCGTGCTGGCCTACCGAGCGATCTTCCACCTGTCCGACGGCCAGACGCTGCAGGCCCTCGCGTACGGCGTGCAGGCCGCGCTGGTCGTCGTGGCGCTGTCGATCGGGCTCGCGGTCGCCCGGATGCTCACCGACCGGACCTGGGCGTTCGACCGCTGAGGCGACTCGTCGCGGACGCGCTTTGGTTCCCGGCGACCTGCACGGGTAGCCTGTGCGCACTTGGAGACGTCGCATAGCCAGGTCTAGTGCGCGGCCCTGCTAAGGCCGTGAAGGGGTCAACCCTTCCGTGGGTTCAAATCCCACCGTCTCCGCCGAGTGCACGTCGCTGCGCCGTGAGGCCGGGCCGAGGCTGGTCCGGCCTCTCGCGCGTCCGGGAGCGTCGCCGTCGTCGGTGGGTCGGTGCCGGTAGCGTGCCCACCGACCGAACCACGGGCTGAGGCAGGCGCATGTACGAGCTGCTCACGGACGAGCTGCGGGTCGAGGTGCTCGACCCGGTCGCGGACGCGGCACTGACCGGCCCGCGGTACTGCACGGGCGGGTACGTCTTCCAGGTGCACGACGCGCGCCACGGCCCGCTCATGTCCGGGCCGACCTACCCCGACGACTTCAACTGGTTCGACGGGCAGGGCATCCCCGACTCGTTCGCGCTCGAGCCCCTGCGGGCTCCCGGAGCGGAGGACGGCGACGCGCTGCTGCTCGGTGTCGGGGTGTGCGACGTCGAGGCGGGGACGGTCGTCGAGCGGTGCGTGTGGGAGGTCGCGCAGACGGCGACGTCGTTGACGTTCCGCACCGCGCACGCGTGGGGCGGGTTCGCGTGCACGCTCGGGCGCACGCTCACGCTCGTCGGGCGGACGCTGCGCTCGGTCACCGAGCTGATCAACGCGGACGACGGTCGTGCGCTGCCCGTGCGGTGGTTCCCGCACCCGTTCTTCCCGCAGCCGGCGGCCGACGAGCTGTTCCGGACGAGCGCCGCGGTCACGCTCCCCGAGAGTGAGGGCTACCGGATCGCCGAGGACGGCAGCGTGCACCGGCGCGTGCTGGCGCCCGGGCACGTCGGTCACTACCAGGAGCTGGACCACGCGGCGAGCGACCCGCTGACCTTGGTCCACCGGCACGACGCGGTCGGCAGCATCACGATGACGACGAGCTACGTCCCCGAGCGGTTCGTCGTCTGGGGGAACCACTACACGGTGTCCGCCGAGCCGTTCCACGTCGCCACCCTCGCTCCTGGCGCCCAGGCCCGCTGGACCGTGACCTACGCGTTCTAGTCTCCGGGCTCCGGTGCGCGTCGTGCGCGGCGGAGTGCTCGCGAGGCGACGGTCGTAGGCTCGGCGGGATGGTGGACCCGCGGCACTTCGAGCAGCACGCGGCGATCTACGACGACGCGCGCCCGCCCTATCCGCGCGAGCTCTGGGACGAGCTGACGCGCGCCGGCTACCTCGTGCCCGGGCGTCGGGTGCTCGAGCTCGGCGCGGGCAGCGGGCAGGCCACCGGTCCGCTGCTGGCCGCGGGTCTGCACGTCACGGCCGTCGAGCCCGGGCCGCAGCTCGCGGCACGCCTGCGGGCGGCGCACCCGGCCGCGGAGGTCGTCGTCGCGCGCGCCGAGGACGCGGACCTGGGCGAGGACGCGTTCGACCTCGCGGTGGCGGCGACGTCGATCCACTGGCTCGACCTCGACGTGGTGCTGCCGAAGGTGCGGCGCGCGCTGGTCCCGGGCGGGACGTTCCTCGTCTGGCGGAACGTGTTCGGCGACCCCGACGTGCCCACGCCGTTCCGCGCGCGGACCGACGAGATCGTCCGCGCCCGGACGCGCCCACCGCGCCCGGGTCCCGATGCGGAGGACGCGTCCGTGACGGTCGCAGAGCTCACGCGCTCGGGCCTGTTCCGCGCCGACGCGGTCCGCACGTTCCGCTGGTCCGTTGACCTGGACGCCCAGCAGGTGCACCGCCTGTTCACGACCTTCAGCGACTGGACGCCCGACGAGGTCGACGCCGCCGCGCGCGCCGTGCGGGACCTCGGCGGCACCGTGACCGAGCACTACCTGTCCTGGCTCATCGCGCTGCACCCCACCGACCGCCCTCCGTCCTGACGTGCGCCGCTCCCGGCGCACCGCCCTGCGGCCGGACGGGTGAGGCCCGACACCGGTTCGTGCAGGTCGGACGCGCTCGGCATCGACCGGACACCTCGGCGTCGCCCGAGGTGGGACCGGTGTTCACCCACGCGCGTGAGGCTCGCCCCGGATCACCCCCGACCCGAAGCGAGACCTCATGCGTGTGCACGCCCCCGGGGTGCGGCCGGTCGCCGCCCTCGTCTCCGCCGCTGTCGTCGGCACGGCCCTCGCGGTCGCGGCCCCCGCCGCCGCCGACGATCCCGCCCTCCCGACGCTCCTCGTCTCCGAGATCAACCCCGACAACGGCGCGCACGTCGTCGACGGGCACCCGAGCACGCAGGACAACTTCGAGTTCGTCGAGATCGCCAACCCCGGCGCACGGGACGTGGACCTCGTCGCGTCGGGCGTGAGCGTCGCGTACACGAACGGCACGAACGTCACGTCGCTGAGCCTCGCGGCCGACTCGCCCAGCCCGGCGGTGGTGCCCGCGGGCGGCGCGCTGACGCTGTGGCTGCGGTACTCCTCGGGCACGGCCGACGGGTACTCGTCGGGCAGCCCGAACGCGTTCCTGTTCGACGCGGACGACTTCCGCGCGCACTACGGGCTCGACGCAGGCGTCCCGGTCGCGTACGTGACCGGTCAGGCCGGGTTCGCCAACAGCGGCACGCGCGGGGTGGCGTTGCGCTCGGGCGGGCAGACGATCGCGTCGTCGACCTACACCGCTGGCACCGACACCGCCGCCGAGCGGAGCGCGCACTACCGTCGGCCGACCTCCGGGACGGCAGCCGGCGTGCACGCGCAGGCCGCGGTCCCGTCGCCGGGCAGCGTCACGCCGGACCAGCTGGTCGCCCCGAGCCCGGACCCGTCGGGCACGCCGACGAGCGAGCCGACGACGACGCCGACGCCGACGCCCGAGCCGACGACGGAGCCGACGACGGAGCCCACGACCGGCCCCACCACGCCCCCCGGCGCGGTCGCGCCGATCCTGCAGGTCACGGAGCTCGCGCCGGACACGCCGAACCTGGCCGGCGCCGACGCCTACGAGTTCATCGAGGTCTACAACGGCTCCGCCGCGCCCGTCTCGTTCGACGACTTCACGATCAGCTACCTGTACGTCGACGCGAATGCGGTGCAGACGAGCGCAGCCCTGTGGCCCGCGACGCCCACCGACCCGGTGATCCCCGCGGGCGGCACGCTCGTGCTCTGGATCAAGAACGACGCGAGCCGCGCGCTGACGGCGGCCGACTTCAACGCGCAGTACGGCACGGACCTCGCGGCGGGCACGCAGCTCGTCGAGATCGCCTCGGGCGGCATGGCCAACGCCGGGCCGCGCGGCATCCGGGTCGCGACGAACACGGGCGAGGAGGTCAGCTCCGCGTACTGGTTCACCGACGCGCAGACCACGCCGACCACCGCGATCCAGTACGCGTGGAACCCGGGACCGGGTGACCACCTGTGGACGCCCGCCGACCCGGCGGGCCCGGCGCAGACGCTCGTCGGGCTGGCCGCTCCCACGCCGGGCCGGGTCTCCGCGTCGCAGGTGCCCACGAACCTCGTCGTGCCGCCCGTGGACGCCACCGCGCCCGTGGTGCGCGACCTGACCGGCGGCTCCGAGAGCCCGGACGCCGACTCGCTCGACCTGCTCTTCGACGTGACCGACGACCGTCAGGTCCGCACGGTCGCGCTCACGCTGACGACGAACGTCGACGCGCCCGTGACGCACCTGCTCACGGCGAGCGCGCCGCACCGGTTCGGGTACTCGATCCCGGCGGTCGACCTGCTCGGCAAGCGGTGGGTCGAGTACACGGTGCGCGCCTCGGACGGCACGCACACGACGACGAGCGAGACGGTGCGGCTCGAGCTGGGCGACGGCCAGCCCGACGCGGTGCGGCTCGACGTGCGCGACGGCCAGTTCGTCGGCGGGCGGACCCGCGTGGCCGCCACGACCGAGGGCGACCCCGCCGACCTGGGCCTGGCGATCGACGGCGAGCCCGTCGGCAGCGTCGTGCCCTCGCTCGAGAAGGCGCCGGTGTTCGCGTTCGAGGCGACGAGCACCGACGCGTTCTTCCGCAACGGCGTCAAGCTGGGCGACCAGGTCCTGACGATCTTCGACGAGGGCTTCTACTCGCGGGTCGAGACGGTGACGGCCGAGGTCCCGGTGGACCAGGTGCTGCGCGGGCGTGAGCTCACGATCGGCATCTACGCGGGCACCAAGGCGTGGCCGCAGCCGGACGTGAACGAGAACAACGACGACTTCTCGGCCTCGAACGTGCGGCTGGCCCTGCCGGACGGCCGCGTGCTGCGGCCCACCTCGTGCGGCGTCGCGGGTGAGGCCGCCGGCGCCGAGCACGCGGCGGTGCCGTGCCCGGACCCGTCCGCGAGCATCGGCTTCAAGGACGCGACGCTCGTCTACTTCACGGCGACGTTCACGATCCCGGACGACGCGTTCGGCTCCCTCGCGCACGTGTGGGACACCACAGCGGTCGCCGACGGCGAGCACACCGTGACCGCCACGGCCGGCACGACGAGCGTGACCCGCACGGTCGTCGTCGACAACACCGCGCCGCAGGTCACGACCCCGCTCGTCGACGGCACCCTGTACCGCGGGCCGGTGACGGTCGACGCGCAGGCCACCGACGCGGGCTCGGGCGTCGCGTCCCTGACCGCGACGCTCGACGGAGCGCCCGTCACGCTGCCGCACGTCACCTCGTCGCTCGACCTGACGCCGGGCGAGCACGTCGCGGTGCTCGAGGCGCGCGACACGCTCGGCAGCACCACGCGCCGCACGCTGACGTTCCGCACGGCCGACGAGACCCCGGTGACGGACCTGCTCTCGCCGCTCGACGGTGCGCAGGTCCCGGCCGGGGACGTGGTCCTGCGGGCCACGCCCACGAGTCCCGAGGGCGACGCCCTCGGCGTCGCGCTCCGCGAGGGCTACGCCTTCACGGCGGGCGACGACGAGGTGACGGCCGCCTCGGGCGTCACGGGCGTGGCCGCGGGCGACGACCTCGACCCGACGCTCCTGTCCGCCGACGAGCTCGCCAAGCTCGCCAGCACCGACGGCCTGGCGTCGCAGGTCAGCTCCGCGACGCAGTTCCCGTACCAGCTCTTCACGGTGGCGGTCCCGGCCGACGCGGGCGCCGACGCGCACGTGCGGGTCGCGTGGAGCGGCTCGGCCAACGCCGACGCCAAGGTGCTCCTGTACGTCCGGAACACCACCGCGAACCGCTGGGACGAGGTGGACCGGCACCTGACGACCGACGGCGGGGCCACCGACTTCACGCTCGGTGCGCTCGTGCCCGTCGCGGACCACCTCGCGGACGGCACGGTGACCGTGCTGGTCCAGCACTCCGAGGGCTTCGCGGGCGAGGTCCGCTCGACGCGCGAGTCCGCGGTCACGCCGTTCCACGCCGCGGCGACGCCGCGCGACGAGTACGACTTCACCGTCGCGTGGGAGTCGGACACGCAGTACTACAACGAGAACCCCGCGTTCTACCCGCACCAGCTCGCGATCCACCGGTTCCTGCTCGAGCAGCGCGACGCCCTCAACCTGCAGTACCTGGTGCACACGGGCGACATCGTCGACGACTACGACCAGCCCGAGCAGTGGGAGCGCGCCGACGCGGCGTACGCCCAGCTCGACCAGGCCGGGCTGCCGTACGGCGTGCTCGCGGGCAACCACGACGTCGGGCACGCCGCGCAGGACTACTCCCAGTACAGCGCGCGGTTCGGCGCCGCACGGTTCGAGGGCAACCCCTGGTACGGAGGGCAGCTGCAGGACAACCGCGGCCACTACGACCTCATCACGGCCGACGGCATCGACCTGCTGGTGCTGTACATGGGCTGGGGTCCGGCCGACGAGCAGATCGCGTGGATGAACGAGGTCGCGCGGGCCTACCCCGAGCGCAAGGTGTGGATCGCGCTGCACGAGTTCATGCTCACCACGGGCGGCCTCGGGCCGATCCCGCAGCGGGTCATGGACGAGGTCGTCGCGACCAACCCGAACGTGTTCGCGGTGAGCTCGGGCCACTACCACGACGCCTACACGCGCACCGACGAGTTCGACGACGACGGTGACGGCACCGCCGACCGCACGGTCTACTCGATGCTCTTCGACTACCAGGGCCTGACCGAGGGCGGCCAGGGCTACCTGCGCCTGCTGCACTTCGACAACGACGAGGGCCGGATCGTCGTGCGGACGTACTCGCCGTCGCTCGACGACTTCGACTCCGACGACGCGTCCCTCAACTCGCCGCCGGGGATGCAGGAGTTCACCGTGCCGTACGCGGCGGTGGGCCTGACCCCGACGACGAAGACGCTGGCGACCGACTCGTTCCGCGTGGACGTGCTCACGTCCCGCACCATCGCGTCGTTCGCCTCGGTGCCGTCGGGCGCGACGGTCTCGGCCGTGTGGCGCGACGTCCCCGCGGGCGAGCACGGCTGGTACGTCCTGACCACCGGCCCGCACGGTGGTGTGCACCGGTCCGCGGTGCGCACGTTCGTCGCCGCGGCACCGACGACGATCCCGCTGTCGCCCGTCCCGACGATCTCGGGCACCGCAGCGGTCGGCGAGGCGCTGCGTGCGGTGCCGGGCACGTGGACCTCGGGGACCACGCTGCGCTACCAGTGGCTCGCCGGCGGCACGCGGATCGCGGGCGCGACCTCGTCGTCGCTCGTGCTCGCTCCCGCGCAGCGCGGCAAGCGGATCTCGGTGCAGGTCACCGGCACGCTCGCGG
>NZ_LFKW01000066.1:30117-69518 GCF_001040865.1 Cellulomonas sp. A375-1
CGGCGCGCTGCGCACGGCGACCCCGGTGGTCGTCGGGGCGGCCACGGTGGGCCGGACGCTCACGGCGCGGCCGGGGTCGTGGGGTCCCGCGCCGGTCACGCTGGCCTACCGGTGGTACGCCGACGGCTCCGCGATCCGCGGCGCGACCTCGTCGTCGTACCGCCTGGCACCCGCCCAGGCCGGCAAGCGGATCACCGTGCGTGTCACGGGGACGCGCACCGGGTACGCGACGACGAGCGTGGTGTCGCGTGCGACCGCGAAGGTCGCCCAGGCGCAGCTCACCAGCGCGCGGCCGACGATCACGGGCACGCCGAAGGTCGGCCGGACGCTCACGGTCTCGCGTGGCACGTGGACGCCCGGCACGCGGTTCACCTACGCGTGGTTCGCGGACGGTCGCCGGATCTCCGGCGCGACGAGCTGGCGGTTCACGCCCGGGGCGGCGCTCGCGGGCAAGCGCGTCACGGTGCAGGTCACGGGGACGCTCGCGGGCTACGAGACGCACACCCGCACGAGCGCCGCGGTGACGATCCGCCGCTGAGGCCCGCGGGGGACCGCGGGCAGCGCCCGGCGGGGACGGAGGCAGTCGACGCGCTCGTCGAGCGTGGCCGCTGCCTCCGTCCCCGCACCCGTGCCCGGCGGTGCGGAATCGGCGGCGGCCGGGGGTGGTTCTGGTGGGGGTGAACGCGACTCAGGCGCAGCAGGTGACGTTCGGCCTCGACACGTTCGGGGACGTCACGACGACGAGCGACGGCCGGCCGGTGCCGCAGCACCAGGTGCTGCGCGACGTGGTCGAGCAGGGGGTGGCGGCCGACCGCGCGGGCGTCGACCACTTCTCGGTGGGGGAGCACCACCGCGACGACTTCGCGGTCTCGGCGCCCGATGTGGTGCTCGCCGCGATCGCCGCCCGCACGGAGCGCGTGACGCTCGGCTCGGCCGTGACGGTGCTCTCGTCGGACGACCCCGTGCGCGTCTACGAGCGGTTCGCGACGCTCGACGGGATCTCGGGCGGGCGCGCGGAGATCCAGGTGGGGCGCGGGTCGTTCGTCGAGTCGTTCCCGCTGTTCGGGTACGACCTGGCCGACTACGACGCGCTGTTCGAGGAGAAGCTCGACCTCCTGGTGCGCCTGCGCTCCGAGGGTCCGGTCACGTGGACGGGCCGCACGCGCGCACCGCTCGACGGGCGCCGCGCCTGGCCGACGACCGCCGGTGGTGCGCTGCCGGTCTGGGTCGGGGTCGGCGGGACGCCCGAGTCGGTCGTGCGGACCGCGCGGCACGGGCTGCCGCTCATGCTCGCGATCATCGGCGGTGCGCCCGCGCGGTTCGCGCCGTTCGTCGAGCTGTACGGGCGCGCGGCGCGCGAGCTGCACGGCGCCGACGCCGTGGTGCCGCCCGTGGGCGTGCACTCGCCGGGGTTCGTGGCGGAGTCCGACGAGGACGCGCGCGACCTGCTGTTCCCGCACTTCAAGGCGAACCGCGACCGGATCGGCGCCGAGCGCGGCTGGCCGCCCATGACCCGCGACGACTTCGAGGCCGAGGCCGACGAGGGCGCGCTCTTCGTCGGCTCGCCGGACACCGTGGCGCGACGCATCGCGGACACCGTGCGCACCCTGGGCGTGCAGCGGTTCGACCTCAAGTACGCCCACGGCCCCCTGCCGCACGAGCACCTGCTGCGCGCGATCGACCTCTACGGCACCGAGGTCGCCCCCCGCACCCGAGCCCTCCTCACCCCCTGACCGCTTCCCACCAACGCCGGACCCTCGCGGGCCGGCCACCGGGCCCGTTGTGGGTGGAGAAACGCCCGCCCAGCGATCGCTTCTCCACCCACAAGCGCCGCCGAGCCGACGCGCGGGCCGGCGCGCGGGTCGGGGCTAGCGGGTCAGGGCCGTGCGGACCAGGGTGGAGAGCTTCTTGCCGTCGGCGGCGAGGCCCGCGCGGGACGTGGCCTCCTTCATCACCGCGCCCATGTCCTTCATGCTCGTCGCGCCCAGGTCGGCGACCACGGCCGTGACCAGCGCCTGCAGCTCGTCGTCCGACAGCCGTGCCGGCAGGTACGTCTCGATCGCGTCGGCCTCGGCGGTCTCGTTCGCGGCGCGCTCGGGCGCGTGCGCGTCGCTGTAGATCTGCGCGCTCTCGCGGCGCTTCTTCACCTCGCGGGCCAGCACGGCCAGCACGTCGTCCTCGCTGAGCTCGCGCACCGTCGGGCCGGACTTCTCCTCGGCGCGCACGGCGCCGATCAGCTGGCGCAGCACGCTGGTGCGGGCGGTGTCGCGGGCCTTCATCGCGGTGGTGAGGTCGGCGGTCAGGCGGTCCAGCGTCGGGGTGCTCATGCGCTCATCGTCCCCCGCGTGGCGCCGCGTGGGCCAGTGGATACTGCGCTCGCGCCGGGTGCGGTGGCCAGCGTCACGCGGTCCCGGTTTGGGCGTCGCGGTCCGCGCCCTGTATCGTCTCTTCCGGCCCGCAAGGGTCGTGCGCCCGTAGCTCAATGGATAGAGCATCTGACTACGGATCAGAAGGTTGGGGGTTCGAGTCCCTTCGGGCGCGCATCGTGAAGCGGCTCTCATCGGTTCTCCGGTGGGGGCCGCTTCTTCGTCGGCGCCCGGACGCTGTCGCGGAGGCCGTAGCGGGCGGTTCGTCCGGGACTAAGGTCACCCGTACGGGTGAATGTGAGCCACTTCTCGAAGCGTTTCGCAAGAATTGCAAGGGATTGCGTCACTCACGGGACACACTCCGTGGCTACGGTGGACTGGTGACGGCAGAGACGACACCCCCCATCGCGACGCGCGAACACACCGTCGACGGCTTCGTGCGCGAGTTCTTGCGCGAGCTCAACTTCGGGCAGGGCGTGGACCTGACCCGGGCGTCGGTGAACGACAAGTACCTGGCGATGGCGCGCACCGTGCGCCACTACCTCATGACCCGCTGGCTCTCGACGCTGCGCAGTCAGGCCAAGCTGCAGGCCAAGTCGGTCGCCTACCTCTCGGCGGAGTTCCTGCTCGGTCGCCAGCTCGACAACGCGCTGCTGGCGTCCGGCCTCGAGGACATCGTGTCCGAGGGCCTCGAGAGCCTCGGCATCGACCTGGAGGAGCTGCGCCAGGCCGAGATCGAGCCCGGGCTCGGCAACGGCGGCCTCGGCCGGCTCGCGGCGTGCTTCATCGACTCGCTCGCGACCATGAACGTGCCGTCGATCGGGTACGGCATCCGCTACGAGTACGGCATCTTCAAGCAGACGTTCGTCGACGGCTGGCAGGTCGAGAAGCCCGACGACTGGCTGCGCCTCGGCTCGCCGTGGGAGTTCCCGCACCCGGAGGCCGCGGTGAAGGTCAACTTCGGCGGGCACGTCGAGCAGTACCAGGACGACGACGGCGTCGTGAAGCGCCGCTGGGTCCCGGGCTGGTCCGTGCTCGGCGTCCCGTACAACTACATGGTCCCGGGGTACGACGAGGGCCGCGTCAACACGCTGCGCCTGTGGAGCGCCCGCGCCACGCGCGCGTTCGACCTGGAGATCTTCAACTCGGGCGACTACGCCGAGGCCGTGCGCGCGCAGACGTTCGCGGAGAACATCTCCAAGGTCCTCTACCCCGAGGACTCGACGCCGCAGGGCAAGGAGCTGCGCCTGCAGCAGCAGTACTTCTTCGTCGCGTGCTCCATCAAGGACTTCGTCGACCAGGTGCTGCCGCAGGACTTCGACCTGCACAAGCTGCCGGACCGGATCGTCTTCCAGCTCAACGACACCCACCCGGTGATCGCCGTCCCCGAGCTCATGCGCGTGCTCGTGGACGAGAAGGGCTGGGACTGGGACGAGGCGTGGGCGGTCACGAAGCAGTGCTTCGCGTACACGTGCCACACGCTGCTGCCCGAGGCGCTCGAGGTCTGGCCGGTCGACCTGCTCGGCCGGCTGCTGCCGCGGCACCTCGAGATCATCTACCGCATCAACGACGAGTTCCTCGCCGAGCTGCGGGTCGCCTACCCGCACGACGAGCTGCGCGTGCGCCGCATGTCGATCATCGCGGAGTACCCGGTGCGCGCGGTGCGCATGGCCTACCTGGCGACGGTCGCGGGCACCAAGGTCAACGGCGTCGCGGCGCTGCACAGCCAGCTGCTGCGCGACAAGGTGCTCGACGACTTCGCGGGGTACTGGCCCGAGAAGTTCACCAACGTGACCAACGGCGTCACGCCGCGCCGCTTCCTCAAGCTGTCGAACCCGGGGCTCTCGGGGCTCATCACCGAGGCGATCGGCGACGGCTGGGTCACGGACCTCGACCAGCTCAAGGGCCTGGAGCCGCTGGCCGACGACGCCGAGTTCCGCCGCCGGTTCCGCGAGATCAAGTACGCGAACAAGCTGCGGATCGCCTCCGTGCTCGAGCAGCGCGACGGGATCGTCGTGAACCCGGACACGCTGTTCGACGTCATGGTCAAGCGCCTGCACGAGTACAAGCGCCAGACGCTCAAGCTCCTGCACATCGTGTCGCTGTACGAGAAGATCACGACCGGCAAGATCGCGGTCGCCGACGTCACGCCGCGCACGTTCGCGTTCGGTGCGAAGGCGGCGCCCGGCTACGTCCTGGCGAAGCAGATCATCGCCCTGATCAACGCCGTGGGTCGCACGATCAACGACGACCCCGCGCTCGAGGGTCGCCTGCGCATCGCGTTCCCGGCCAACTACAACGTCACGCTCGCCGAGACGCTGATCCCGGCGGCGGACCTGTCCGAGCAGATCTCGCTCGCGGGCAAGGAGGCGTCGGGCACGGGCAACATGAAGTTCATGCTCAACGGCGCCCTGACGATCGGCACGGACGACGGCGCGAACGTCGAGATCCGCGAGCTCGTCGGGGACGAGAACTTCTTCCTGTTCGGCCTCACCGAGCCGCAGGTCGCCGAGGTCGTCGAGCGCGGTTACCACCCGTCGGCGTACTACGAGACGAACCTGGACCTGCGCAACGCGCTGGACCTCATCGCCTCGGGTGCGTTCTCGGGCGGCGACCGGGCGACGTTCGAGCCGATCGTCTCGAACCTGCTCAACGAGGACCGGTTCCTCGCGCTGGCCGACTTCCAGGCGTACGTCGACGCGCAGGCCCGGGTCGACGTGGCCTACGCCGACTCCGAGGACTGGACGCGGCGCGCGGTGCTCAACGTCGCGCGCGGCGGGTTCTTCTCGTCCGACCGGTCGATGCGCGACTACATCGACCGCATCTGGCACACCTACCCGGTCGCGCCGGAGGCCTGAGCCACACCGACGAACGCCCCTCGCCTACCTCGGGCGCAGGGGCGTTCGTCGTCCGACGACGAGCCCGCGTCCCGTCGGGCCGGCACGCGCATGCACCGGGGGCTTGACCTGGAGTGCGCTCCAGGTTGCAGGCTCGTCGTCATGGACCAGGACCTGACGGCCACCCGCACCGCCGAGCCCGTGCTCGGTGCCATGTACTTCGGCACGCGCGCCGACGACGCGCTCTCCTTCGACCTCCTGGACGCGTTCGTCGACCAGGGCGGCCGGTGGATCGACACCGCGAACTGCTACGCCTTCTGGGAGGACCCGTCGGGCGTCGGCGGGCAGAGCGAACGCGTGCTCGGACGCTGGTTCGCGGCACGCCCGGGGATGCGCGAACGCGTGCGGCTCGCGACGAAGGTGCGGCACCAGCCGCTCGTCCCGCACGAGTGGCCGTCGTCGGCCGAAGGGCTGTCCGCGGAGGCGATCCGCCGCGGCTTCGCGGCCTCGCTCGATCGGCTCGGGCTCGACTCCGTCGACCTGCTGTGGGCGCACGCCGAGGACCGGTCGGTGCCGCTGGACGAGACGGTGGCGGCGTTCGGCGAGCTCGTCGCGGACGGCCGGGTGGGACGGCTCGGGGCGTCCAACCACGCCGCGTGGCGCGTCGAGCAGGCACGCGCG
Organism: Cellulomonas sp. A375-1; assembly: GCF_001040865.1. Lineage (NCBI taxonomy): Bacteria > Bacillati > Actinomycetota > Actinomycetes > Micrococcales > Cellulomonadaceae > Cellulomonas > Cellulomonas sp. A375-1. Next base: position 36,002 of record NZ_LFKW01000066.1, read on the forward strand.
ATCGCGCGTGAGCAGGGCGTGGAGCCGTGGACCGCCGTGCAGCTGCGCTACTCGTACGTCGTGCCGCGGCCGGGGGTCACGCTGCCCGAGGGCGGCCATGTGCACGCCGAGCGCGACCAGCTCGACCACGCGCGCTCGCAGGGCCTCGACCTGTGGGCGTACTCGCCCCTGCTGACCGGTGCGTACGTGCGCAGCGACCGCCCGCTGTCACCCGGCTACGACCACCCGGGCACCCACCGCCGCCTCGAGGTGCTCGCGCAGGTGGCCGACGAGCTCGGCGCGACGCGCAACCAGGTCGTGCTCGCGTGGCTGCTGGACCAGGGCATCCACCCGATCCTGGGCGTCAGCTCAGTCGACCAGCTCACGGAGGCGATGGCGGCGCGCGAGGTCGCCGTGACCGACGAGACGCGGACGCGCCTCGACGAGCCGGCCTGACGCGGGGGCGGCAGAGGTCGGTGGGAGCATGACGGCCATGACGGGGTACGCACCGGGTGAGGTCGCGCAGCGCACCGGCCTGAGCCTGGACACGCTGCGCTACTACGAGCGCGAGGGCCTGGTCGGGCCGGTCGGTCGCTCGGCGGGCGGGCAGCGCCGGTACGACGAGGACGACGTCGCCTGGATCGGCATCGTCACGTGCCTGCGCGAGGCGGGCCTCGGCATCGCAGACCTGCGCCGGTTCACCGAGCTCCTGCGCTCGGAGGCAGGGCAGGACGACCGCGTCGCGTTCCTGCGCCGTCGTCGTGCCGAGCTCGAGGAGCAGGCCGTGCGCATCCGCGCCGCGATCGACGTCCTCGACGGCAAGATCGCCCACTACGGGGGCGACGCCTGAGGGGTGGTCGGCGTCGCACGGCGCGCGGGGCGCCCCCCGTTCGCGCGTAGGGTGTCGCCGTGGCCAAGAAGACGCAGGAGATGAAGCCGTCCACGGCGGCGGCGAAGCTCGACGTGTACCTGCCGGCGACGCCCGAGGAGTTCCGCACCGGCACGGTGACGCGCGACGAGCTCGCCGAGCTGCAGCAAGACCCGCCGCAGTGGCTCGTCGACCTGCGTCGCAACGGACCCCACCCGCGCAACGTCGTCGCCGCGCGGCTGCGCGTCTCGACGTCCGGGCTGGCGCGTGCCGGGGTCACGGACGCGCTGACGACCGACGAGATCAACGCGCTGATCGCCGAGCCGCCCGAGTGGCTCGTGCGCGAGCGGCAGACGTTCGAGGAGGTCCGCCGCGAGGAGCGTCGGCTGGAGGCGCGCGAGGCCGACCGCCGCGCCGAGCAGGCTCGCCGCGAGAAGTCCTGACGCGTCGCGTGCGGTCAGCGCTTGCGGCCGCGGTTCGTCCCGGGCTTGCGACCGCCTGACGTGCGAGGGCTCGGGGCGCGTCGCCCACCGGCGGCAGCGCCCTTCGTCGCCTTGCCGGCACCACCCTTGCCGGTGCCGCTCTTCGCGCCGCCGGCCTTCCCGGCCCGGCTCTTCCCTGCCCCGCCCTTGCCGCTGCCCTTGCCCGACGCCTTCGTCGGCGCCTCGGCCGTCGCGCCCCGGCCGCGGGAGGACGTCGCGGTGCGCCCCCGGACGATGCCGATGAGCTCCTCGGTGAGCTCGTCGTAGGACTCGGTCAGCCACGCGAGGCCCACAGCGGAGCCCGGCGCGTCGGTGACCGGACGCGTCGTCAGGCCGCGGCGCAGGTGCAGCCGCGCGACCGAGTGCGGCGCGACGAGCACCGCGTGCCCCGCGGCGACGAGGTCGACCGCGTCGCTCGTCGTCGCGACCGCACCCGCGAACCGCTCGCCGGGCGCGTCCGCCCAGCCGAGCACGTCGTCGACGGGCACGACGAGCGTCTCGTCGGCGAGGTCCGCGGCCGTGATCTCCTCGGCGGCGGTGAACAGGTGGTCCTTGGGCACGACGACGACCGTCGCCTCGGTGTACATCGGGATCGCGTCGATGCCCGCGCGGTCGACGGGCAGGCGCAGGAGGCTCGCCGCGACGTCGCCCGCCCGCAGAGCGTCCACGGCGTCGGCCGCGGCGACCGGCACGAGGTCGAGCGCGACGTCCTGGATCCGCTCCTCCCAGACGCGCACCCACCGGCCCGGGTTCACGCCCGGCACCATGCCGAGCCGGAACGCCGGCGGCGAGGTGTCCGCCGACGAGGCGTCCGACGCCGGGCCGTGCGTGGGGTCCTGCTCGCTCATGCCGTGCGCCTCGCGATCACGTCGGTGGAGGGGCGGGCGGTCGCCAGCCCACGGGCCTCGAACTTGGTGACCGGGCGGTGCGGCGGTCGGGGGACCGCGCCGGCCGAGTCGAGGCCCTCGTCGGCCGCGAGGACCTCGACCATCTGCTCGGCGTACGGCGCCCAGTCCGTCGCGACGTGCAGCGTGCCGCCCGGCCGCAGGCGCGAGCGCAGCAGCGCCACGTGCTCGGGCTGGACGAGCCGGCGCTTGTGGTGGCGGGCCTTGGGCCACGGGTCGGGGAAGAAGGCGTGCACGGCGTCGAGCGTCGACTCGCCGATCGCGTGCCGGGCCAGGTCGAGCGCGTCGCCGTGCGCGACGCGCAGGTTCGTCAGGCCGAGCCGTTCGACGAGCACGAGCAGGTTCGCCAGGCCCGGCAGGTGCACCTCGACCGCGAGGTAGTCGCGGTCCGGGTCGGCCTGGGCCATCGCCGCGGTCGTCTCGCCCATGCCCGGCCCGATCTCGAGCACGAGCGGCGCGCGGCGACCGAACAGCGCGGTGGCGTCGAGCAGACCGTCTGGCGTGCGGGGGAACGGCGAGGCCTCGTCGTGCACGGAGAAGCCGAACCGGGGGAACAGGCGCGTCAGCGCGTCCGTGCGGTCGCGGCCGAGCGCCGCGCGCCGCGGATGGAACGTGCGCAACGGCTCGTGCGGGCGCGCAGCCTCGTGGCGGAACGCGTCGGGCGGCTGGCTCACGCACAGCAGCCTACGGACCCCGCGCGGCCCCGCCGTCGCGTGGCTACTGTCGGCCTCATGCCGCAGGCCGGTGAGCCCGCTTCGCACGTGCCGCCCCGCGACCTGGCACGCCTCGCGCTGCTGGGAGCGCTCGTCGGCCTGCCCGCCGGTCTCGTCGCCTTCGCGTTCATCGGCCTGGTGCACGAGCTCGAGTCCTGGCTGTGGGACGACCTGCCGGTGCTGCTCGGCGCCGACGCGCCGCCCTGGTACCTCGTGCTCGCCCTGCCCGTGCTCGGCGGCCTGCTCGTCCATCTCGCCCGGATGCTGCCGGGTGACGGCGGGGCGTCGCCCATCCACGGGCTGCACCTGGGCGGCGCGCCGCGGCCGCGGGACGCCTGGGGAGTCGCGCTGGCCGCGGTCGCGACGTTGCCGTTCGGCATGGTGCTGGGCCCCGAGGCGCCCCTGATCGCGCTGGGGGCGATCGTCGGCACGTGGGTCACGTCGTGGGCGCGGATGACGGACCAGGGCCGGACCGTCGTGGCGACGGCCGGGTCCGGCGCGGCGATGTCGACGCTGTTCGGGGGGCCGCTCGTCGCGGGGCTCATGCTGCTCGAGGGCGGCGTCGGAGCCGGCGCGCTCGTCATCCCGCTGCTCGTGCCGGCGCTCGTGTCCGCCGCCGTCGCGTACACGCTCGTGACGGGCCTCGGCTCGTGGGCCGGGCTCCCCGTCGGCGGGCTCGCGATGCCCGGACTCCCGGAGTACGAGACCGTCCTGGTGCGTGACGTGGTCGTCGCGGTGCTCGTCGGGGTGCTCGCGGCCGTCGTCGCGCGGTTCGTGCGACGGGCCGCCACGTCGCTCGCGGGCCTCGAGCCTCGGCTCGGTCGGGGGCCCCTGCTGCTGCTGGGCGGGCTCGCGGTCGGCGTGCTGGCGCTCGTCGCGGACGCGCTCGGTGCGGACCCGCAGGAAGTCCTGTTCTCGGGGCAGTCGTCGATCCCGGACCTCGTCGCCAGCGGATCGGTCGCCGCCGTGCTCGTCGTACTCGTCGCGAAGGTGCTGGCCTACGCCGTGAGCCTCGGGGCGGGCTTCCGGGGCGGGCCGATCTTCCCGGCGATCTTCATGGGGGTCGCGTTCGCGTCGTTCGCGGTCGTGACGGTCGACCTGTCGCCGACCGTGGCGATCGCGGTGGGCGCCGGGGCGGGCATGGCGGCGATGACGCGCATGGTCGTCTCGCCCGTGCTCTTCGCCGCGCTCCTCGTCGGGCGTCCCGGGCTCGACGCGGTGCCCGTCGCGGTGATCGCGACCGTCGCGGCCTGGCTCGGGTCCGCGGTCCTGGACCACCGCGACCTCCTGGGCCGACGACGGGCGGACGCCGACGAGGCGGCCACGGCGGCCGCCCCCGCCGGGACCGCCCTGCCCGTGCCTGCACCGAGCGTGCCCGCGCCGGGCGCCCTCGAACCGGGCGTCCCCGAGCCGGGCGTCCCCGAGCCGGGCGTCCCCCGACCGGCGGCCGCCGCCGGGGCCGAGCTGACGCCGGACCCGCCCGCCGCGGGGGAGCGGCCATGAGCGGACCGTCACCCGTGGAGCCCGGCGCGCCCGGCGCGCTGCCCGTCCTGACCGGGTCCGACGACACGCGGGACGAGTCCGCGCTGACGGTGGCGATCGCGCTCGGGGCCAACCTGCTCATCGCGGTCGCCAAGTCGATCGCGGCCATGGTCACGGGCGCAGCGTCGATGCTCGCCGAGGCCGCGCACTCGTGGGCGGACACGGGCAACGAGGTGTTCCTGCTCATCGCGCAGCGCAAGGCCGCCCGCCCCGCCGACCGCACCCACCCGCTCGGGTACGGCCGCGAGGTCTACGTGTGGTCGCTGTTCGCGGCGATCGGGCTGTTCGCGGTGGGCGCCGGGGTCTCGATCACGCACGGGATCTCCGAGCTCGCCCATCCCGAGCCGGCCACCGACTTCGGCGTCGCCTACGCCGTGCTCGGGGTCGCGTTCGTCCTGGAGGGTGTCTCGTTCCTGCAGGCCAACCGGCAGGTGCGCACCGCCGCGCGGCGCCGCGACCAGGGGCTGCTCGAGCACGTGCTGCGCACGTCGGACCCGACCGTGCGCGCGGTGTTCTTCGAGGACGCGGCCGCACTCGTCGGCATCGTCATCGCCGCCGCGGGGATCGCGGCGCACGAGATCACGGGGTCGTCCGTGCCCGACGCGATCGGCTCGATCCTCGTCGGGATCCTGCTCGGCGTGGTCGCGGTGGTCCTGATCGAGCGCAACCGCAGGTTCCTCGTCGGCGAGGTCGCCGACGACCGCCTGTGGAACGCCGCGCTCGCGACCCTGCAGGCCCAGCCCGAGGTCGCGCGCGTCAGCGAGCTGAGGCTCGAGCTCGTCGGGGCGCGGCAGGTGTTCCTGTCCGGGGCCGTGGACCTGGTGGGCGAGCCCGACGAGACAGCGGCCTCGCACCAGCTCGCCGCGCTCGAGCGTCGCATCCGTGCGACGCCCGGCGTCGTCGGTGCGCTCCTGTCGCTCGCGGAGCCCGAGGACCCGGGGCTCGCACCCCGCCGGGCCCCGCACTGACGCCGCGGCCAGGCGTCCGTCGTCAGAGGTCGGCGTCCGCAGCCGTCGGCGAGGGACGCGGGCCGTCGGTCGTCGGCGCACGAGCGTCTGGGCCGGTGCCGCGGACCCATCGGCCCACGGGGCCGTCGTCGGACGCGCACGCGTGCCCGATCGCCATGCACGCGATCACCACGAGCGCGAGCGCGAACAGCCACCCGAGGTAGGCGAACACGAGCCCCAGCACGCCGAACTGGCGCGCACCGGCCGTCAGCGCGAGCGGCAGGTAGACGGACCCGGCCTGACCGAGCAGCGCGATGGCGACGCCCGTCAGCACACCCGTCACCACGACCGGGCGGCGCGGGAGCTGGCGGCGCAGCAGCAGCTGCGGCACGAGCGTGAACACGGCCGACCAGATGAGCGCCTGCACCGCGAGCTGGGTGACGCCCCGCCACGACGACGTCACCACGTCACGCGTGAACGCGACGATCGACGTCGCGAGCGCGACGGCCAGGACGGTCGCGAGCCAGCGCCACGCGTTGCGCAGCCCGGGACGCCGGGCGCCCCAGACACGGACGTAGACCCGCTCCAGCGCACGCGCGAACGACGTCGCCGAGATCAGCGCGACGAGGATGCCCAGGATCCCGATGGTGCTCGCGATCTGGCTCGAGTCCGGCACCGAGCCCGCGAGCGCGGCGCGCGTCTCGTCGGACAGGCCGAGCGAGCCCGAGACCCAGCTGCCGACCCCCTCGTCGTCCGGCCGCAGCGCGGCGGTCACCAGCATGAGCGGGACGATCGAGGTGAACGCCTGCGCGGCGAGCGTCATGGCGCGGTCGAACACCTCGATCGCGACGAGCTCGCGCACGATGCGCTCGAGCAGACGACCGGTCGGGGTGCCGCGCGTGGCGTCCCAGCGGCGCAGCCCCCAGGCCCGTGCCGCCGCCGCCCCCCGCGCGACCCCGCCCGCCACGGCTACCCCTGCGGCGGTACGCGCTCGTCGAGGAACCGGACGACCTCGGCCACGTAGCGCTCGCGGGCGGGGCTGGGGGACAGCGCCAGGTCGTGCGAGCCGCCCGGCACGACGACGAGCGTGACGTCCGGGCCGAGCAGCGGCGCCCGCGCGGCGATGTGGTCGACGTCGAGCACGGAGTCGGTGGTCAGCAGCGCGTCGTGCTCGCGGTCGTCGGGACCGGTCGCGTCGGACGTGAGCACCAGCACGGGCTCGGCGATCGCCAGCCCACGGCCCACGCGCGCGTGCCCCACCCGGATGGTCCGGACGAACGAGGCCCGCGCGGGGAAGCCCTCGTGCGGCTTCCAGGCGAGGTCGAAGTCCCACTCGCCGCCCGTGTCCTGGTGCAGCGCGCGCCCGTAGTGCGGCGCGATGTGCCCGAGCACGAGGTCGGGCGCGACCCTGCTCAGCGGGCCCAGGCAGTGCGTGAGGACGTGCCGCTCGAACCAGGACCCGCGCAGGTCGAGCCACGGGGAGTTGAGCACGACCGCGTCCACCCCGCCGGGGCGCGCGTGCGCCCACAGCGCGGCGACCAGGCCGCCCGTGGAGTGGCCGAGCAGGGCGACATGGTCGTGGTCGGTGCGCAGCAGCGCCACGGCGGCGTCGATCTCCTGGGCGTACGTGGCGAGCTCGCGTGTGTGGTTGGCGGGCCGGCCGGGCCGGATCGAGCGCCCGTAGTCCCGCAGCTCGAGCGCGTACAGGTCCCAGCCGGCGGCGTCGAGGGCGTCCGCGACGTGGGTGTGGAAGAAGTAGTCGACGAACCCGTGCAGGTAGAGCACGGCCCGACGATGCCGCGCGGGCCGGTGCACGAGCGTCGCGACGGGGTCGACGCCCTCGCGGGCCGTCTCCGCGTCCGGCGGCAGGTGCAGCGTCCGCGCGACCCACGGCTCCCCGAGCAGGTCGGCCCGCTCGTCGTCCCACACCGCCGCGCCGGCCCGCCCCGCGCCCGCCGCGCTCGTCGTGCCTCCGCCGCTGCCCGTGTCGTCGCCCATCCGGGCATCGTCGCACCTCCCGCGGGGACGGGGTGGAGGCGGGACCGGGTGGAGTTCCGCTCGCTGAGCGAGCGCAAGTCCACCCGGTCGCGGCTCAGACCGGGCAGGGAGGGTCAGGCCACCGGGGCCAGGGCGGGGGCGGGGCGGGATGCGAGGTGGCCCTGGCCCGCGACGTCCTGGGCCAGGGACGTGATGCGTGCTGCGCCTGTCTCGTCGACCTCGACCGTGGTGACCGAGGCGTTCGGCAGCGCGACGAGCCCGATGGGCTCGAGCGTGGCCAGGTAGGCGCCGAGCGCGAGCCCGTGGCCGACGACGAGCACGTGCCCGTCGGTGCCGAGGTGCCGCTCGACGAGCCGGCCGAACACGCGCGTCGTGCGGGCCATGAAGTCCGCGGCGTGCTCTCCGCCGGGCAGGCCGGGATGCGTGCCGGCGAGCACCTGTCCGACGAGCGTCGGCCACGCGACCACGGCGTCGAGGCTCGTCTCGGGCCGACGCTCGTAGATCCCGAAGTGGTACTCGCGCAGGTCGGCGTCGGTGCGCAGCCGGAGGTCGTCGTGGTGTCGCAGGAGCTCGACCGCCGTGGCGATCGCGCGCCCCGACGGCGAGGACCACGCCCCGGTGAACGGGGTGTCCGCCAGGTGCCGCGCGGTGGTGCGCACGCCGGCACGGCCCTCGCGCGTGAGCGGGGAGTCGCAGCGGCCCTGCAGGACGCGCCGCGCGTTGAAGTGGGTCCGCCCGTGCCGCACGAGCGTGAGTGTGAGGGTCATCGTCGCCCTTTCGTCGTCATCGGTCGCTGCCGACGCTAGGCGCGGGACATGACGAGGCGGCGACGGCGGGGTGTCGGGCCGATGCACGTTCCGGCGCGTGGCGCGCCGGCCGTCAGCGGCGGGCGAGGGCCGCGTCGATCAGCACCTCGGCCGCGCGGCGCGCGTGCACGGCGGCGTCGGGGCGCCCGGCGATGGCGGCGGTCGTCTGCGCGCCCTCGGCGAGCAGCGCGAGCTGGGCCCCGAGCTCCGGGTCGCCGCCGAGCTCCTGCGCGAGCCGCGCGACGTACTCCTGGAACGACTGCTTGTGCGCACGCGCCGCCTCGGCCACGGCGGGTGACGTCGCGCTCAGCTCGCCGAACGCGTTGATGAACCCGCAGCCGCGGAACGCGTCGTTGCCGAACCACTGCTCGAGGAAGTCGAACACCGCGAGCAGGCGCGCGCGCGGGTCCTCGAGCCCGGCCGCGGCCTGCGCCAGCCCGGCCTCCCACTGCCGGTGCCGCGAGGCGAGCACCGCGAGCACGAGCTGCTCCTTGCCGGGGAACTCGCTGTAGAGGCGCTTGAGCGACACGCTCGCGGCGGAGCGCACCTCGTCCATCCCGACGGACTGGATGCCGCGCGCGTAGTACAGCGCGTCCGCGGCGTCGACGATGCGCGCGCGCACCTCGTCGTTCGTCGGCGCCGTCGCCGCCGTCCCCTGTGCCGTGCTCGCCATCGTCGACTGCTCTCCTGAACATTGCTCCGCCCCAGCACTTGCGCCGAGAACGCTCGTTCTCTACTGTAGTCCACATCGGCGGAGAACGATCGTTCTCCCGGACTCGAGAAGGGGCGCATCATGGGTCGCATCAAGGTCGGTACGGAGAACTCGGTCGACATCGAGCTGCACTACGAGGACAAGGGGACCGGTCGGCCCGTCGTCCTGATCCACGGCTTCCCGCTCGACGGCAACTCGTGGGAGGGCCAGACGGCCGCGCTGCTCGACGCGGGCTACCGCGTCGTCACGTACGACCGTCGCGGGTTCGGCCAGTCGAGCCAGCCGTCGGTCGGCTACGACTACGACACCTTCGCCGCGGACCTGAACACGGTGCTCGAGATGCTCGACCTGCGTGACGTCGTGCTCGTCGGCTTCTCGATGGGCACCGGCGAGGTCGGCCGGTACCTCGGCACCTACGGCTCGGCGCGCGTCGCCAAGGCCGCGTTCCTCGGCTCGCTCGAGCCCTACCTCACCAAGACCGACGACAACCCCGACGGCGCGGCTCCGGCCTCGTTCTTCGAGGACATCGCCGCGACCGTCCGCAAGGACCGGTACGCCTACTTCACCGCGTTCTACCAGGACTTCTTCAACCTGGACGAGTTCCTCGGCAGCCGCATCAGCGAGGAGCAGGTGCGGCACGCGTGGGACATCGCGGCGGACTCGGGCCCGTACGCGTCGGCCGCCGCGCCGCTCACGTGGGGCACGGACTTCCGGGCGGACATCCCCAAGATCGACGTGCCGGCGCTGATCGTGCACGGCACGGGTGACCGCATCCTGCCGGTCGACGCGACGGGCCGCCGGTTCGCCCAGGCGCTGCCCTCGGCGACCTACGTCGAGATCGAGGGTGCGCCGCACGGCATGCTCACGACGCACACCGCCGAGGTCAACAAGGCCCTCCTCGACTTCCTCGCCGGCTGAGCTCCACCCACAGCGCAGGCGCCGCATCGGGTGGAGAAGGTCACGCCAGGCGTGACCAGGTCCACCCGCAGAGCGCGCAGGCGCCCGACGACGAGGCGTCCGACCCCCAGTCGGGCGCCTCGTCGTCTTGCTGCGCCTGGGCGCCAGCGCCCGGTGCCGTGTCCGCGCGACCGGCACCGGGCCGCGTGCCCGGGCGAGTCCCTCAGGCTGCCTGGCAGGTCACCGTGGCACCGGCGCCCGTGCCGACACCCTGGAACCCGAAGCTCGTGCTCTGGCCCGGTGCCAGTGAGCCGTTCCACGGCGCGTTGCGCACGGTCGGCGACTGACTCGGGCCGGACTGCACGCCGCTCCACGTGTTGCTCGCCGTGGCGCCGTTGGCCAGCGTCACCTGCACGACCCACCCGCTGAGCGCCTGGCCCGCCTTGACGTCCACCTGCGCGACGAAGCCGCCGGGCCACTGGTTGACGACCGAGTAGGTCGCGGTGCAGGCGCCGCCCGGCGTCGACGTCGGCGTCGAGGTGGGCGTGGGCGTCGCAGTCGCGGTGGGTGTCGGAGTGGGCGTCGGAGTGGGCGTCGGTGTCGGAGTCGGCGTGGGCGTCGGCGTGGGCGTCGGCGTGGGGGTCGGGGTGGGGGTGGTCAGGACGAGGTTCTTGCGCTGCACCGACCACTGCGCGCCGTTGGCGCACAGCCCGCAGCCCTGGTTGACGAAGACCCGCCCGGCGTCGTTGTCGCCCTTGAGCTGCCACTTCACCCACAGCACCGCGGCACGGCCGAACTCCCCGCCGTTCTGCTGGTCGTACGTCCCTCCGTGGCCGACCGGCAGGTTGCCCATGAACGCCGGGAGCCCGGACGGGAGCTTGCCCCAGTCGTCCATCGCGTTGGGGTAGGCGATGTCGCCCGAGCCGCCGATGAAGTAGGCGATCGGGTGGTCGAGCCGCCGGAGCTGGTAGTCGTCGCCGTCGTTGAGCAGGCCGCTGCTGAAGATCATCGTCGTCGTCACGCGCGGGTCGCCGGAGACGGCGTAGGCCTCGATGCCGCCGCACGAGAACCCGGCGACCGCGATCTTGCTGGTGTCGAGGCGGTCGCGCAGGGGGCTGCCGTTGCGCGCGTTCTCGGCCACGGCCCAGTCGATCGACTGGGTGAGCATCGCCGAGTTCGTCGAGCCCGAGCCGTTGGGCGCGCCGTTGGAGATGACGAGGAAGCCGTGCGAGGCGATCTCGCGCAGGAAGTTGTACGCGGAGGTGCCGTTGGCCGAGCAGGCGCCGTTGCCCCACACCAGGATCGGCATCTTCGCCGAGGGCAGGTTCGCGGGCCGGTAGATGGTGTGGTTCGCCAGCGAGCCCGAGGTCTCGTAGTCCGCCGGGTACGGACCGGACCCGCCCGCGGCCGCCGAGGCCGGGATCGCCAGCACGGCCGTGGCGAGCAGCGTGCCGATCGCGACGGCGCCGGCACATGCCGCCCGTGCAAGTCGTCTCATCGTCCAACCTCCCAGGTCGTCAGTCGTCGCGCGGTCGGCGGCCGGGTGGCGCGCCGGGCAGAGCTGCGCGACTCCACCGTTCCGACGGCTCGGTCGGGTGTCGAGGGAGGCGGCTCTACTTCGATGGAGAAAATCGATTCGGTCCCCTCGGCGCGCTCGTCGCGCACGTCCGTCGGCGCTCGCTGCCGTCGCGCGGGTGCGACCACCGGGCAGTGCGCGACGGCGCCCTCGCGTGCTGTCGCCGCGACGAATCGGGGTGGAGCGGATGAAGTTGAGCGGAATACACTCAACTTTGTCGCGTTGAGGCGAAGAGGACGACACAATCAGCGATGCGCGAGTCGTTCGCGCTAGGAGGTCACGTGGACGCCAAGTTCACCACCTGCTCGCAGGAGGCGCTCGGCAGCGCCTTCCAGTCCGCGAGCGCTGCCGGCAACCCACAGCTTGAGCCGGCGCACATCCTGGACGCCCTGCTCCAGCAGGAGGGGGGCGTCGCCAACGGGCTGCTCGACGCCGTCGGCGCGGACCGGGGAGCGCTCGGTCGCTCCGTGCGTGGCGTCCTGGTCAACCTCCCGTCGTCGTCGGGCTCGACGGTCTCCCAGCCGCCCGCCTCGCGGCAGACGACCGCGGCCCTGCTCGCCGCGAACGACGAGGCCCGCGCGCTCGGTGACGACTATGTCTCCACCGAGCACCTGCTGATCGGGCTGGCCGCGGGCCAGTCCGGCGTCGCCGACGCCCTGCGCGCCGCGGGCGCCTCGCGCGACGCGCTGCTCGCCGCGCTGCCGACCGTGCGCGGCAACGGCCGCGTGACCTCGGCGAATCCCGAGGGCACGTACAAGGCGCTCGAGAAGTACGGCCTCGACCTCACGCAGCGCGCCGCCGAGGGCAAGCTCGACCCGGTGATCGGCCGCGACGCCGAGATCCGGCGTGTCGTGCAGGTACTCTCGCGCCGCACCAAGAACAACCCCGTGCTCATCGGCGAGCCCGGCGTGGGCAAGACCGCCGTCGTCGAGGGGCTCGCGCAGCGGATCGTGGCCGGTGACGTGCCGCAGTCGTTGCGCGGCAAGAAGCTCGTGTCGCTCGACCTGGCCTCGATGGTCGCGGGCGCCAAGTACCGCGGCGAGTTCGAGGAGCGGTTCAAGGCCGTCCTCGAGGAGATCACCGCGTCCGAGGGTGAGGTCGTCACGTTCATCGACGAGCTCCACACGGTCGTCGGCGCGGGTGCCGGCGGCGAGGGCGCGATGGACGCGGGCAACATGCTCAAGCCCATGCTCGCGCGCGGCGAGCTGCGCCTGGTCGGCGCGACGACGCTCGACGAGTACCGCGAGCACATCGAGAAGGACCCCGCGCTCGAGCGGCGGTTCCAGCAGGTCTACGTGGGCGAGCCGTCGGTCGAGGACACGGTCGCGATCCTGCGCGGGCTCAAGGAGCGTTACGAGGCGCACCACAAGGTGACGATCTCGGACGCCGCCCTGGTGGCTGCCGCCGCGCTGTCGGACCGGTACATCACGGGCCGCCAGCTCCCCGACAAGGCGATCGACCTCGTCGACGAGGCCGCCTCGCGCCTGCGCATGGAGCTCGACTCCTCGCCCATCGAGATCGACGAGCTGCAGCGCGCCGTGACGCGCCTCGAGATGGAGGAGGTCGTCCTGTCCGAGTCCGACGACCCCGCCTCGCTCGACCGGCTCGAGCGGCTGCGCAAGGACCTCGCGGACCGTCGCGAGGAGCTCGCGGCGCTCAACGCGCGGTGGGAGAAGGAGAAGGCCGGCCACAACCTCGTCGGCGACCTCAAGGCGCGCCTCGACGCGCTGCGCTCGGACGCCGAGCGCCTGCAGCGTGAGGGCGACCTCGAGAAGGCCGCGCGCATCCTGTACGGCGAGATCCCGACGCTCGAGCGGCAGATCGCCGACGCCGAGGCGAGCGAGAGCCAGCAGGACGTCGTCGACGGCCCGCCGATGATCGCCGAGAAGGTCGGGCCCGACGAGATCGCCGAGGTCGTCTCGGCGTGGACCGGCATCCCCGCGGGCCGCATGCTCGAGGGCGAGACCGCCAAGCTCCTGCGCATGGAGGAGGTGCTCGGCGAGCGCCTGATCGGCCAGAAGAAGGCCGTCGGCGCGGTCTCCGACGCGGTGCGCCGCGCCCGTGCGGGCATCTCCGACCCCGACCGTCCCACGGGCTCGTTCCTGTTCCTGGGCCCCACGGGCGTCGGCAAGACCGAGCTCGCGAAGGCGCTCGCGGACTTCCTGTTCGACGACGAGCGCGCGATGGTCCGCATCGACATGTCGGAGTACGCCGAGAAGCACTCGGTGGCGCGGCTCGTCGGGGCCCCTCCCGGGTACGTCGGCTACGAGGAGGGCGGCCAGCTCACCGAGGCCGTGCGGCGACGCCCGTACTCGGTGGTCCTGCTCGACGAGGTCGAGAAGGCGCACCCCGAGGTGTTCGACGTCCTGCTGCAGGTGCTCGACGACGGCCGTCTCACCGACGGCCAGGGCCGCACGGTCGACTTCCGCAACGTCATCCTCATCCTGACGTCGAACCTCGGCTCGCAGTTCCTGGTCGACCCGATGCTCTCGGAGACCGAGAAGCGCGAGGCCGTCATGGGTGCGGTGCGCTCGTCGTTCAAGCCCGAGTTCCTCAACCGGCTCGACGACGTGGTGCTCTTCGACCCGCTGTCCCTCGAGCAGATCGGCTACATCGTCGACCTGCAGGTCGAGCTGCTCGCCAAGCGCCTGCGCGACCGCCGGCTCACCCTCGAGGTCAGCCCGGCCGCCCGCGAGTGGCTCGCGATCGAGGGCTACGACCCCGCATACGGCGCCCGCCCGCTGCGCCGCCTCGTCCAGCGCGAGATCGGCGACAACCTGGCCCGCGCCCTGCTGTCCGGCCAGATCCACGACGGCCAGACGGTCGTCGTCGACCGCGACGACACCGGCCTGAGCATCACGGGCGCCTGACCAGCCCGGCCGGTCCCGGCGCCGAGCGGTACTGATGCGGTACTGCCCGGCGCCGCCCCCGATGAGATAGCGTTGGCTTTATGTAGACTGCTTCTGTGCCCCGCCCCGCGCTCGTGAACCCGCCACCCTGTCCCCAGAGACACGAGCCGCGTGACGGGTACGTGGTCCGCAAGGCCGGGACGTACGGTGGCGCTTCGAAGCGCCAGCTCTACGCCTGCGTGGCGCCGGACGGCAGTCGTCATCGTTTCGCTCCGGCGCTTCCGCGCGAGCACAACCACGAAGGGGTCTGCGAGTCCTGCGACTCGACGCTCGTCGCCCACACCGGCCCAGTGGTCGGCCGCGACTACCTTCACCGCCTGCGACTGGTGGCAGAAGCCCTCGTCCAGGTCGGCTCTGGAGTCTCCTACGTCCGCGCGTCCAACCGCGCACGGGTGGGCGCCGGACGAGATCCCCTCACCGGCTCCGGAGCCGGCCACCTGGCCGCGGAGTGGACTGATGCCTGGAGTCCGGTCATCGTCGGGGCGCTCACCGAGACCGACTGGCCCGAGACGCTCGTCCTCGACTCCACCGACTTCTGGTGGACCAACGCGCGCACCAAGGGTCGCCGCCGCGAGTTCGCGGTCCTCATCGCCTACGGCTACCCAGGACCCGGGGCCGCGGACCCCAGGCCACGCGTCTGGGGCATCCACGCCTCGCACACCGCGCAGGCCGACGACTGGGTCGCGCTCCTCACCAACTTGAGGCTGCCAGCGCCGCCGACGTCGGTGGTCTCCGACGACAACCTCGCGGTGACGGCCGCCATCCGGCGAGTCTGGCCGCTCCAGCCAGGTCAAACACTGCCGGTGCCGTTCGTGTTCTCGTGCGAACACCATCTGCGCACCAACGCTGTCGCCGCCCTCACAGCTGACCGGGTCGCACACTTCGGGTCGGTGCGCATGGAGGCGCTGAACGGCGCCTTTCGGGATCGAGCCGGATGGGACGCCTTCACCGCGACGATCACGGCCAAGCAGACCAACGCGACCGCCTGGCTGGCGGGCCTGAGGTCGCGACTCGAGGTGCAGACCGTGGTGCGGGCCTCGCTGCCCGAGCACTACACGACGGCGGGTGCGGAGGCGGCCGCCGCGAGCCTGAAGTCGATGCTCGAGCAGCGATCGTTCAGCCTCCGGAACAAGGACCGCACGAACCGTCTCCTCGGTCTGATGCGACTTCACCTGGCAGGGCGAGACGACCCAGGGCAGTACCACCGGATCTTGCGTGCGCACGCGGAGGCAGCCGGTGGACGAGGCGCACCGCAGGGCCAGAACCGCGATCGCCGCGGAGCGGCCTCACTTCGGTAGACCGCCCCCGACGCCGCGGAACCTGCCGCCGAAGGCTTCCAGCACCCGCGCGAAGTCCTCCTGGGTGAGCGGAGAGTCGTAGTCGCCAACCATCTCGTCCACCACCTCGCTGGCACCATCGCCGCCCCAGTACAGGACGTCTGCCCAACCTCCGGCGTAGAGCACCAGCTCGCCCTCTTCGCCGCCGCACGTCACCTTGACCCCAACGGAGTCGGGCTCTGCGGCCTGGGCGCGCCCAGCCACCACCTGGTTCGGCCATGTGCGGGCCTGGTCACGCCAGGTGATGGGACCGACCCGAAGGCCGCGAGCCTGCCACTCCGCGCCGCGATCCGAGATCTGCGCTGCAGCGAGATCCAGGTCGATCTTGACGTCCAAGCCGGAGCTCCCAACGGTCGGTGTCGATCTGCGCGTGAGCCTACGGTGCGGGCACCGGTGGCGGGCGCACCGCCGGACGGCTGGATAAGGCCAACGCTATCTCATTGGGGGCGGCGCCGGACGCCGTGCGATCGGCGTCGCCCGAGGGTCGCGGCAGGACGCTCCGCGCTATCCGACGCCGTAGACGGAGCTTGTTCTCGTGCACCTCGTGAGAACCTCGTCAGGAGGGACGCCGTCGACGTTCTCGCGTCCGAACACCGCGGGCTCTCCCATCGCGAAAGCCCTCCCCGGACCCAGCGTCACATGGTCGCTCGTCACGTGCGCGTCGGGACCGACGGCGGCGATGAACGTCGAACCTTCCTTGTCATCGACGACGACGTAGAGGCACGAGTCAGCACCCAGCAGGAACGTGCCTGCGTGCTCGACCGCGTCGCCGAGCTGCGGCTGGTGGCGCAGGAAGAGGACGCCATCTCCTTCGTCGGCCCGCAGCTGATGGGGGCCCCGGACTCGGGAACTGCCCAAATGAGGAGCCCGATGCCAGCGGCCACCAGGAGGGACGTTCCTGCAATTACTGCTCGTTTGAGCAGTCGCGTCCCTAACTGACGATGACCGTGAGGCGCAGCAGATTGAGGGAACCGATCCCGCTGAACAGGCCCTCATTCTTTCCAAAGCCCGAGGTAATGCCCATCGCCTTCGTTCCGAAAAACCACGTCCCGCCAGAGTCGCCACGGTCGAATGTGCGAGCCTTGGTTCCGTTGGCTCGCCCGTGTGCAAATGTGGCTACTCCGCGGGCTACTCGTGTGGGCAGCGTGGCAAAGTCTGGCGTGTGTGTCGAATAAGGCGACCGGCCAGTATGGTGCGGTATTTTCACACTCCTCCAGCGATTGCGTGCGAAACTCGTATGACGCCCCCTTGACCAGTAGATCCACCCGAGATCGTCCGATGTGCGGACGGTACCAACTGGAACCGCCAAGCGGGTCCATTTCGACGAAGTTGGCCCCGATCTCCCCGCTCCCGCGTGCCGCGATCAGCGTGTGGGAGTGCTCGAACTATCGGACGACTGGTCGGTCGTGACGATCCGAGCGGCTGGCCGACCGACGAGCATCTTGCGGTGTGCCTCGGGAGATCCAGTTGGAGTTGGGCCTTCAGCGAGAGTTGTTCTATCGGGTCGTGCGAGTCGAAGCCCGCTCCAGACCCTCCGATGACGTGGCGCTGGTTGCAGGCGGATGCGCTCCGGCCCCGAGCTCGCCACACAGGGCAGGTTCGCGGGTGGTCTCGCAGCGGACGAGACGCTGCGGCGTTCCCGCTCGCGTCGCCCCACTGGTTCTCGCGCGGCCGGCGCCGCGCGCCGGCCGCGCGCAGGAACGCCTGCGCTCAGGCGGTGAGGTTTCCCGCCCGATTCTCTGACTCTCGAGCGATACCGCGGCCCGCGTGGTGGTGCGGCAGCAGTGCGTCCGGGCGTGCGGTATTCATCGGCCGCGCGGGCAATCCCGGATGTCCGGATTGACATGGTATCGGCGGCTAGGTACCGTTCCGTCGGTTCGCTCAGCCCGGAGGTCAATATGAAGTTCATCCATGCCCGTCGATGGGTTGTTGCTGGGGCTGTCGCCGCGACTCTCCTGGCAGCTGCGTCCGGCTGTTCTGCTTCACTCCCGGGGAACGGCGAGTGCGTTCTTACAGTCGATAACGCACATGCCTCGGCCACGAAGTCGGGCTACCTTGACGGCAAGGGCAAGGTAAAGTGTGTCTACACTCAGGGCAAGCTGACAAACCTCACTATCGAGACCAAACTGCAAAAGAAGAGCGCTGCGGGCGTATGGACTGACGTGAGGGGTGGGTCAAATACGACCACGAAGGCGACGGTAAAGTCAGGCGTTACATACACGGGGTCAGCGGCTTCGTGCGGTGCCAGAAGGGCACCTTCCGAACGGGTTCTCGTGCTGGCGCCTACCTCGACGGTCGCTACTCGGGCTTGAGCTCTTGGGAGTACGGTCGCGCGACGACGAATCCGTGCCCGTAGCGCTTCGCTGGCCTGGCCGGCTTCCGATCGCAGCCCTGACGCTATCCGGAGTCGTTGCGGCGTACCTGGCGGCCCCAACCTCGCGCGTGGTCGTATTCGGTGTTGTGGTGGCACTCTTGCTCATCGCCGGTCTGCAATTGGCAGTGGATGATGGGCCACGTTCGAGAGTAACAGTCGCGATTGGACTGTCTCTTTCGCCTATGGGCTTTGGGCTGGCGTGGGGAACGCCCGCTGTGGGTGTGGTGTGCCTCGCTCTCGCGCTTCGGCCACGTTGGCGGGAACTGTTCTCGCGCACGTTCCCGCGTTCGGCGGTGTGGATTTCGGTCCTCTCGCTCTCTGGGCTCGCGGTTTTCATCGTGTGGCAGGGTTCGACGAGCGGGCGCACCGGTGCGGCGATTAGCTGGAACGAGCCAACCCGGCCGGATCTTCCGATCGGCTTGGTTGTCACTGGAGTGGTACTGGTGGCGGTCGTCAACAGTCTCTTTGAGGAGTTCCTCTGGCGGGCCGGAATGGCCGACATGCTTGCGCCTCGTGACTCCACTGCTGCGCCTTGGTTGATTATGGTCTCTCTCGGCTTTGGCCTGTCTCATCTCTACGGAACGCCCGGCGGGTGGACTGGCGTTGTGGCAACAGCTTGCTTCGGGCTCGCAATGGCCGCGCTGCGATTCTGCTGTCGAGGCAGTATCCTTCTGTGTGTCGCTGTCCATGCGATCGCCGATCTCGTTCTCCTGGGTATGCTCTATGTCTGACTTTGCAGGACCCGCCCTGCGCGCGGTCGTGGACGAACTCTCGCAAGAGTTCGGGGCGTATCTGTGCGCCGGGGCGGACCGTGAGGCGATGGTGTGGTCGTCGGACACGGAGATCACGGTGCGCCTGTCCGCGCGGGGTGACGACGAGATCTGGGTCATCGCGGGATCGGGGCTGCTGGTTCGGTTCGTTGCGGCGTCTGACGGGGACATGGGTGACGTCGCCGAGGTGGTGCGGCGGATCGTCGCGGGCGAGGCCGTAGAGATGTTCGGCGACCGTCGTCGCGCGGACGACGGGTTCGCGGTGGCGACCGGCTACGCGCTAGGCCCGGACCGCGCGTTCGCCGGTGGGCTGGACGGCGACCAGGCGCGATGGACCGCGCGGATCGGCGGGCCGTTCGCCGCCCCGTGAAGTGTTCGACGTGCTGCTGCAGGTGCTCGACGACGGGCGTCTGACCGAGGGTCAGTGATCCCGACTGACCGCCGGTCGAGCGGCTCCTGGTGCGCCCGGGCCGCGACAGCGATCCTGGCGGTCGTGCGTCGAGCAGGCGGCGCCGCTCCTCCCACGGGTCGGTTGCGCGCGTGCGGCCGGTTCGTGCTGCACGGGCCCACTGCCGACCAGGACGTGCGGTTCGGCGTCGTGACACTGACCCGAGCATCGGGGGTGCGACAGCCCAGGGGTGCCCGGACCATGAGGACGGCAAGGGCGATCAAGCTGTCGCGCAATCGCCGCCGACCGCGCCGAGAGGATGGGGGGGTGCTTCTGGCGTGGGGTCCCGGTCGGTCAGCATGAGGCCGGACGGTAGCGACGCCGTCCTGTGTTCTCCACAGGCCGTGCTCCGCCCCGTGCGGCGCACTCGACGCGCGTGCGTCGGCGCCGTGGGCACGGTGCACCGTGGTCAGGACGACGAGGCGAGCGTGGTTTGCGCGGTGGCCGCGTCCCTCGCTAGGCGGTTCGTCGGGCCGCGCACCGGCAACCGCGCCCGGGACGCCGGACCGTCGTGACCTGGGCGCGTGCGAGAGTGTGGGCGTGACGTTGCGACTTCCTGAGCCCCGGTTCCCTGACCCGCGTGAAGCGCCCGTGCTGCGCTGGGGGGTGCTCGCGCCGGGTTGGATCGCGGGGCACTTCGTCGGGTCGCTGAACCGGCACACGAACCAGCGCGTGGTCGCGGTCGCGAGCCGGGACGCGTCGCGTGCGCAGGCGTTCGCCGACGAGTTCGGGGTCGAGCGCGCGCTGTCGTCGTACGACGAGCTCGTCAACGACCCCGAGGTCGACGTCGTCTACGTCGCCAGCCCGCACAGCCACCACCCGGCACAGGCGCTCGCGGCGATCGCGGCGGGCAAGCACGTGCTCGTCGAGAAGCCCATGGCGCGCAACGCGGCCGAGGCACGCCTGATCGTCGAGGCGGCGCGTGCGGCGGGGGTCTTCGCGATGGAGGCCATGTGGACGCGATACCTGCCGCACATCGACGTGCTGCGCCAGGTGCTCGAGGACGGCGTGATCGGTCAGCCGCGCTGGGTCACGGGCTCGTTCGCGACGCGCACGGTCGTGCCGGACACGCACCGGCTGATGGACCCGGCGCTCGCGGGCGGGGTGCTGCTCGACATCGGGATCTACCCGCTGTCGTTCGCCTCGTTCGTCGCGACGACGATCGGCCTGCCGACCACGCCCACGGACCTGCAGGTCATGGGCTCGCTCGCGCCGACGGGCGTCGACGCGCAGGTCGCGTTCCAGGTCGCGTACCCGGGCCTGCAGGCCCAGCTGTTCACCTCGATGCTGACGCCCGCGGACGACGAGGCGCGCGTGCACGGTGAGGCGGGCTGGGTCGCCACGGGTCCGCAGTTCCGTGGCCCGACGAGCGTGCACCTGCACGTGGGCGACGAGACGGCGACGTGGGACGACAACCGCATCGAGGACCTCGACGGGCTGTGCTTCCAGGCCGCGGCGCTCGCGCGCTACGTCGGGGCCGGCCTGACCGAGTCGCCGCTGCACCCGCTGGACGAGGTGGTCACGGTCCTGGAGACGGCCGACGAGATCCGCCGCCGCCTCGGGGTGGTCTACCCGGGGGAGTGACTCGGGTCAGTCCGCCAGGTCGAGCACGACGGGCACGTGGTCGGACGGCTGCTTGCCCTTGCGCTCGTCGCGCTCGATCGTCACGCCTGTGACGCGCGCGGCCAGCGCCGGGGAGGCGTAGGTGAGGTCGATGCGCATGCCCTTGTTCTTGGGGAAGCGCAGCTGCTGGTAGTCCCAGTACGTGTAGGTGTGCTCGGCGGGCAGGTGCACGCGCGAGACCTCGGTGTAGCCGACCTCGGCGATCGCCGTGAACGCCTCGCGCTCGGCGGGGGTCACGTGCGTGCGGCCGGCGAACCACGCGGGGTCCCACACGTCGGTGTCGAGCGGGGCGATGTTCCAGTCGCCGACGAGCGCGATCTGGGCGGCGGGATCGGCAGCGAGCCAGCCGGCCGCGGCGTCGCGCAGTCGCGCGAGCCAGTCGAGCTTGTAGACGTAGTGCGGGTCGTCGATCTCGCGACCGTTCGGCACGTACAGGCTCCACACGCGCACGCCGCCCGCGGTCACGCCGATCGCGCGCGCCTCGGCGGCCGCGGGGTCGCCCCACGTCGGCATGCCGGGGAAACCGATCTCGACGTCGTCGATCCCGACTCGGGACACCACGGCCACGCCGTTCCACTGGCTGTAGCCGACGTGCGCGACCTCGTAGCCGAGCGCCTCGAACGCCTCGTGCGGGAACTGCTCGTCCTTGCACTTGGTCTCCTGCAGCGCGAGCACGTCGACACCGCTGCGCTCCAGGAACGACACCGCGCGTTCGGTACGGGCACGGATCGAGTTGATGTTCCAGGTGGCGACGCGCATGGCGGGCAGGCTACCGGCGCACACGGACATACCCGCGCGAGGTCCCATGAGACGTCCTGCACACAGAGCGATACTCGACCGCTAGAGTTTCGGCAACCAGCACGAAACTGAGGAGATGGGCGCATGCACGCTCGCGGTGCCACGGCGGTCGCCACCCCGACGACGACGCACGACGGTCGGCTCGTCGCCCCGCTCGACCACGGCGAGGAACCGGCAGCGCTCGCCGGCCCGTTGGTCGACGGCATCTGGACCGCCGACCCCTCGGGGCACGTCTGGGACGGCACGCTGTGGATCTACCCGTCGCACGACGAGGACACCGGCGCCGCCGCGGACGACGAGGGCAGCCACTACGACATGCGCGACTACCACGTGCTGTCGCTCGCGAGCCTCGACAGCGAGGTCGTCGACCACGGGGTCGCTCTCGCCGTCGAGGACGTGCCCTGGGCCTCCCGGCAGCTCTGGGCGCCGGACGCCGCACGCCGCGGCGACACCTACTACCTGTTCTTCCCAGCCAAGGACCACGAGGGCGTGTTCCGCATCGGCGTCGCCACCTCCGCGCACCCCGGCGGGCCGTTCGAGGCGCAGCCCGAGCCGATCGCGGGCGCGTACAGCATCGACCCCGCGGTGTTCACCGACGACGACGGCTCGTCGTACCTCGTCACCGGCGGCATCCTCGGCGGCCAGCTGCAGCGCTGGCGCGACGACGAGTACACGGGCGTCGACGCGTACCCGGCGCTCGACGAGCCCGCCCTCGCCCCGCGCATCGCGCGCCTGTCCGACGACCTGCTCTCCCTGGCCGAGCCGACGCGTCCCGTCGTGCTGGTCGACGACGAGGGCCGGCCGCTCGCGGCGCGTGACGTCAACCGGTTCTTCGAGGGTGCCTGGATCGCGAAGGTCGCGGGTCGCTACGTCTTCATGTACTCCAACGGCGACTCGCACCAGCTCGTCTACGCGACGGGCGACTCGCCGTACGGGCCGTACACCTACCGCGGCGTGCTGCTCGGTCCCGTCACCGGCTGGACCACGCACGGGTCGATCGTCGAGTGGGGCGGCGAGTGGTACCTGCTGTACCACGACGCCGAGCGCTCCGGGCGCGACCACCTGCGCAGCGTGCGGATGGCCCGGCTCGAGGTCGACGACGACGGGTCGATGCGCCTCGCCCACGGCTGACGGCGCACGACGCAAGGGCCGCCACGGACTGGTCCGCGGCGGCCCTTGCGTGCGTCGGTGCGTCAGCGCTGACGCGTGCGGCGCCGCGCGACGATCACCGCGCCACCGCCCACGACGAGCAGCCAGAGCGCCAGCAGCGCGCCGGGACCGGTCGACGTACCGGTGACCGCGAGCGTGTCGTCCTCCGGCCGCGACGCCCCGGGGGCCACCGGCTCGTCGGCCGCCGCCCGCACGACGATCCCGGCGGCGATGCTCACGAGCTCGCCGTCGGCGCGCGCGCCGTTGAGCTGCAGCGTGTGCACGCCGGGCAGGACGCCCAGCGGGAGGGCCAGGCGGTCGTCGAACGCGCCGTCGGCGTCGACCGCGACGGTGCCGAGCAGGACCGGCGTCGAGAACAGCCACACGTCGACCTGCTCACCCGGCGCGAAGCCCGAGCCGGCGACGTCGACGAAGCCGCCCGCGCCGACGATGATCCGGCCCTCGGGGTCCACCGGGAGCTGCACGCCCGCCGCGTCGGAACCGCCGAGCACCACGTCGAAGCCGGGCCCGGACACCGTGCGCCGGCCGTCCCGGACGCCGACGACGAGCGGCGTGGTCTCGTCGCCGACCCAGCCCCGCACCACGCCGGGGTCGACCCGCGGGCGAGCCGGCGAGCCGTCCTCACCGGGCACCTGGACAGGTGCCGGACGCGGCGTCCCGGTGGCCCGCGCGCTCGCGGGGCCGGTGCCGACGACGGTCACGGCGCGCACCTGCACGACGTACTCGGTCCCGTTCACGAGCCCGGTCAGCTCGACCGGGGAGCCGTCGGCCGCGGTCCAGGTCGCACCGCCGTCGCGTGTGTACTCGTACCGCTCGACCGCCGCGCCGCCGTCCGAGGCGGGGGCGTCGAACGTGACCTGCAGCGTGCGGTTGCCCGACTCGACCGCGGTGATCGTCGGAGCACCGGGCAGGCTGACCGGCGTCGCCGTGACGGAGGTGCTCCACGCGCCGGCGCCGAGCCCGTTGACCGCCCGGACCCGGAACGCCACGGTGCGACCGTCGTCGAGGCCCGTGACCGTCGCACTCGGGCGGGTCGTGCTCGCGGCCGCCGTCCAGGTCTTGCCGTCGAACGACTTCTGGACGTCGTACCCGGTGGGTGCGCCCGCGGGCACGGACCACGCCAGGTCGACCGAGCCCGAGCCGGCCGTCGCCGAGACGACGGGCTGACCGGGCACGTCCGCGTCGGACAGGTGCAGCTCGAACCGCGACGTGCCGACGAGCACGTGGCGCGCGTCCGCCGCCTGCGCGGTGACGACGAGGTCGCCCGTGAGCGCGTGCGAGCCGGCCGGGATCGTCGTGCCGTCGAGCAGGTACGTCACGCCCGCGACCGCCGGGATCGTGACGCGGTCACGTGCCGTGCCGGGCTCGTCGCGCGTCGTCGGCGCGAGCGCGCTCACGTGGGTGAGGTCCGTGAACGCGTGCGAGAACACCGTCGTGCCGGTGAGCTCGTAGCCCGGCGCGGCGGTCGCGACGACCGTGACCGTGCCGGACGCCGGGTGCGTGCCCGGCGCGACGACCCCGCCGCCGACCGTGTACACGACCCCGTCGACCGCGGGGATCGTGTACGCGTCGGACGCGGTGCCGTCCACGTCGGTCCAGGTCGGCGCGACGGGCGTCACGAGGACGATGTTCGTGAACACGAGCGTGAACTGCGAGACCCCGGAGAGCTCGTAGCCGGCCGTCGCGGTCGCGGTGACGACGACCGTCCCGGAACCGGGGTGCGTCCCGGCCGCGACGGGGTCGCCGTCGACCGAGTACTCCACTCCGGTCACCGACGGGATCGTGTAGGTGTCGTCGTCCGTGCCGTACGTGTCCGTCTGGGTGGGCGCGGTCGCCGTGACGAGCCGGATGTCGGTGAACGTGTGCGTGAACTGCGACGCACCGGACAGCTCGTAGCCGGTGACGGCCGCGGCGTCGACGACGACCGTGCCGGAACCCGGGTAGGTGCCGGCCGCGACCGGCGCGCCGTCGATCGAGTACTGCACGCCCGTGACCGACGGGATCGTGTACGTGTCGTCGTCCGTGCCGTAGGTGTCGGTCCAGGTGGGCGTGGTCGCGGACACGAGCCGGATGTCGGTGAACGTGCGCGTGAACTGCGACGCCCCGGACAGCTCGTAGCCGGCGGTCGCTGCGGCGTCGACGACGACCGTGCCCGCAGCGGGGTACGTGCCTGCCGCGACCGGCGTGCCGTCGACCGAGTACTGCACGCCCGCCACGGACGGGATCGTGTACGAGTCGTCCTCGGTGCCGTACCCGTCGGTCCAGCTCGGTTCCGTCGCGGTCACCAGGCGGATGTCGGTGAACGTGTGCGAGAACTGCGACGCGCCGGACAGCTCGTAGCCCGGCTCCGCGGTGGCCGTCACGACGACCGTCCCCGACGCCGCGTGGACGCCCGGCGGGACGACGACCCCGCCGACCCGGTACTGCACGCCGGTCACGCTCGGGATGAGGTAGGTGTCCGAGGCCGTGCCGTAGGTGTCGGTCCAGGTCGGCTCGACGGCAGTGGCCAGCACGATGTTCGTGAAGGTGAAGGTGAACGACGACGGCCCGGTGAGCTCGTGGCCCTCGGTCGCGGTCGCGGTGATCACGACCGTCCCCGTGCCGGGGTACGTGCCGGGGTCGACGGGCGAGCCGTCGACCGAGTACTGCACGCCCGTCACCGACGGGATCGTGTACGTGTCGTCGGCAGTGCCGTACGTGTCGAACGACGTCGGTGCGGTCGCGCCCACCTGCACGATGTTCGTGAAGGTGTGCGTGAACTGGCTCGGGCCGGACAGGACGTAGCCGGACAGTGCGGTCGCGTCGACCGTGACCGTGCCCGTGGCGGGGTAGCGGCCGGCGGAGACGGGAGTGCCGTCGACGGAGTACTGCACGCCCTCGACGGTCGGGATCACGTACCCGTCGTCCTCGGTGCCGTACGCGTCCTGCCAGGTGGGCACGGTGGCGGTGACCTGGCGGATGTCCGTGAACGTGTACGAGAACTGGCTCGGACCCGTCAGGACGTAGCCGGGCGTCGCCGCGGCCGTGACCGTCAGGCTCAACGAGCCGCCGATGCCGTACGTCCCCGCCGCGAGCGGCGTGCCGCCGACCGAGTACTGCACGCCAGGCACGGACGGGATCGTGACCGTGTCCAGCGCGGTGCCGTACGTGTCGTACCAGGTGGGCTCGACCGCGGTGACGTCGACCAGGCTCGAGAAGGTGTGGGTGAACCGGGACGTGCCGGTCAGGCTGTAGCTGCTGCTCGCGGCGGCGGCGTCCACGGTGACGGTGCCCGTGGCGGGGGAGGGCCCGGCCGCGACGGGGGTGCCGCCCACGGAGTACTGCACGCCGGTGACCGAGGGGATCGTGTAGGTGTCGTTCGCGGTGCCCGAGACGTCAGTCCAGGTGGGCTCGGTCGCGGTGACGTCCGCGACGTCCGTGAACACGAGCGTGAACTGCGACGCGCCGGCCAGGACGTACCCGGGCAGGGCCGTCGCCGTGACCACGACCGTCCCCGAGCCGGGGTAGGTGCCGGCGGCGACCGGCGAGCCTCCGACCGAGTAGGTGATGCCCTCCGACGACGGGATCGTGTAGGTGTCGTCCGCGGTCCCGGACACGTCGTTCTTGGCCGGTGCGGAGGCGGAGACCAGGGTCTCCAGCGGGTTGGTCGTGGCGCCCGCGACGCACTGGGTGCCCGGGTCGCCGACCGCGCCGATCCGCAGGTTGTCGAGGAGCACGGCCGAGTCGAGGTCGCCGTCACCCTGGTCGAAGATGCTGAAGTGGAGCGTCTGGCGCGTGCCCGGCGTCAGCGGCACCTGCGCGGTCAGCTTGGGCGTGGCCCCGCCGAAGATGGTGCCCGTCGCCTCGGCGGCCGCGGTGTCCGAGTCGAACAGGCCGGAGTTGACGGAGATGACGCGCCCCGACGGGTCGAACGCGAAGTTGTTCGGAGCGACGATCGTCGTTCCCTCGATGCGCCACGTGCTCTCGCCCACCTCGGCGACGAACGCGTCGTTGTAGGTCCCGCCGGTGAAGTCGGGGAACTCCTCGGTGAGGAACCGGAACGTCACGCCGAGCAGGCAGTTGGCCGTCGCGGGCACGTCGAGCGTGACCGACAGGGTGGTCACGTCGTAGGCGCCGCCCCGGGTCGTCGACGACGACCAGGGGGTCGACGCCTCGTAGGACGAGGAGTACTGGTCGAGGACGCTCGCCTGGCCCGTCGAGAGCATCGCGTACGAGCCGCCCGTCCGGCTCGGGAACCCGGCGGCCGGTGCGGTGCGCACCCAGGTCGCGTTGCCGGACGGGCTGGCGAGGGACGAGCCTGTGACGAACGACGCCGCGGAGGGGGCGAGGATCGCCGCGACGAGCTCGCCGGCCGTCGCGGCGGCGGCCGGTGCCGCGCTCCAGGCCGAGGCGGCGACGAGTGCTGCCGCCGTGGTCGTCGCTGCGATCCTGCGAACGCGCATGGGCGCTGTCCTCCCGTTGTGGGCGGCGCCCACTGCGGGCGCCTTCGGGAGTATCGGCGCTCTGACCTGCACCTTGAGCCTCGGCGGGGGACCAAGGTCCCCCGCGTCCGGGTTACGTCGGTACGTCCGTCACCCGCTCGGGGCAGGCACGACGAGGCCGGGACGCCCCGCGCCCCGGCCTCGTCGTTCAGGTGGTCGTGGACCTACTTCACGTCGTCGTCGACCCAGTCGAACGTCTTCGTGACGGCCTTCTTCCACAGGCGGTACTGACGGTCGCGCTCGTCGGTGTCCATCTGCGGGGTCCAGCGCTTGTCCTCGGCCCAGTTGTCGATGACGTCCTGCTCGCCCGACCAGTAGCCGACCGCGATACCGGCCGCGTAGGCCGCACCCAGCGCGGTGGTCTCGGCGATCTTCGGCCGCACGACGTCCACGCCGAGGATGTCGGCCTGGAACTGCATGAGCGCCTCGTTGGCGATCATGCCGCCGTCGACCTTGAGCTCGGTGAGGTCGACGCCCGAGTCTGCGTTCATCGCGTCCAGCACCTCGCGGGTCTGGAACGCCGTGGCCTCGAGGGCCGCGCGAGCGATGTGCCCCTTGTTGACGTACCGCGTGAGCCCGACGAGCGCTCCGCGGGCGTCGGACCGCCAGTACGGCGCGAACAGCCCGGAGAACGCCGGCACGAAGTACGCGCCGCCGTTGTCCTCGACGCTCGCCGCGAGCGTCTCGATCTCCGGCGCCGACGAGATGATCCCGAGGTTGTCCCGCAGCCACTGGACCAGCGACCCGGTGACGGCGATCGACCCCTCGAGCGCGTACACCGCGTCCTTGTCGCCGATCTTGTAGCAGACGGTGGTCAGCAGCCCGTTCTTGCTCGGCACCGGCGACGTGCCGGTGTTGATGAGCATGAAGTTGCCCGTGCCGTACGTGTTCTTCGCGTGCCCCACCTCGAAGCACGCCTGCCCGAACGTCGCGGCCTGCTGGTCGCCGAGGATCCCCGCGATCGGCACGCCCGCGAGCAGGCCCTTCTCGCGGCCCTGCCCGTAGACCTCGGACGACGAGCGGATCTCCGGGAGCATCGACATCGGGATGCCCATCTCGCCCGCGATCTCCTCGTTCCACGACAGGGAGTCGAGGTTCATGAGCATCGTGCGCGACGCGTTGGTGACGTCCGTGACGTGCACGCCGCCGTCAGGCCCGCCCGTCATGTTCCACAGGACCCACGCGTCGGTGTTGCCGAACGCGAGGTGACCCGCCTCGGCCTTCTCGCGGGCGCCCTCGACGTTGTCGAGGATCCAGCGGATCTTCGGGCCGGAGAAGTAGGTCGCCAGGGGCAGGCCCACCCGGTCCTTGTAGCGCTCCGCACCGCCCCCGAGCGCGCCGAGCTCGTCGCAGATCTTCTGCGTGCGCGTGTCCTGCCAGACGATCGCGTTGTACACCGGCTCGCCCGTGCGCTTGTCCCACACCACCGCGGTCTCGCGCTGGTTGGTGATGCCGACCGCCGCGATGTCGCCGTTCTGCAGGCTCGCGCGCCCCAGGGCCTGGCCGACCACCTCGCGGACGTTGACCCAGATCTCCGCGGCGTCGTGCTCGACCCAGCCCGCCTTGGGGAAGATCTGCTCGTGCTCCTTCTGGCCGGTCGCGATGATGTTCGCGTGCTGGTCGAAGATGATCGCGCGCGTGCTCGTCGTTCCCTGGTCGATCGCCATGACGTACTTCGTGTCAGACATCTGCTTCCTTCACCTCGTCGTGTCGGGGGTTGGTCGTCGTGTGCGGTCAGCCGAGGTAGGTCAGCGACCAGGAGGCGAGCAGGCCGGCGAGCACACCGCCGACGATGGGGCCGAGGACCGGCACCCACGCGTACGACCAGTCGCTCGAGCCCTTGCCCTTGATCGGGAGCACGGCGTGCGCGATGCGCGGGCCGAGGTCACGGTTCGGGTTGATCGCGTACCCGGTGGGGCCACCGAGGCTCGCGCCGATACCGACCACGAGCAGGGCGACCGCGAGCGGCCCGAGCTGGGCCGGGGTCTTGCCGAACATGAGGATCACGTACACGAGCACGAACGTGCCGAGCACCTCGGTCACGAAGTTCCACGCGTAGCTGCGCACCGCGGGGCCGGTCGAGAAGACCGCGAGCTTGGTGGCGGGGTCGGCGTCCTCGTCGAAGTGCTTCTTGTACGCGAGGAACGCGAGCACGGCACCGAGGAAGGCGCCGAGCATCTCGCCCGCGAGGTAGACCATCGTCGAGGCGAACGTGATCGCGACACCGGGCGCGTACTCACCCGCGTCGTTGGCGAGCAGGCCCATCGTCACGGCGAAGTTCAGGTGTGCGCCGGACTTGTACGCGCCGTAGACACCGGCGAAGACGGCGAGGCCCCATCCGAAGTTGATGAGGAGCCAACCGCCGTTGAAACCCTTCGTCTTGGGGAGGATCACGTTCGCGACCACCCCGGCACCCAGCAGCAGCAGCAGCGTGGTACCGATGACCTCGGAGACGAATACTTGCATGAGCGAGACGTCCATGGGGGTCCTCACTTCTGGCAGACGGACTTCGTTGTCACGTGCTCCCGCGCGTCGGGCGCGCGGGCGTCGGGGGAGTGGTGCCTCAGGTCTCGAGAGGCTTCATCGGGGCGAGGTCGAGCGCGCGCAGGCGGACCTTCTCGGCCGACGCGTCGTCGGGCTCGGCGGCCGCAGCCTCCTCGGCCTCGGCGCGCGCGCGGTACGCCTCGATCTCGCGGCTGCGCGTCGCGTCGTCCCAGCCGAGCACCGGGGCGACGAGGTCGGCGATCTCGTCGAGCGCACCGACCCCCTTGTCCGCCTGCTCGTAGTTGAGGCGCGTGCGGTGCATGAGCACGTCGTCGAGGTGCAGCGCGCCCTCGTGGCTCGCCGCGTAGACGATCTCGGCGCCGATGTACGCGGGGGCGTGCGGCAGCGGGGCCGCCAGCTCGGGACGCTCGTCGCACAGGTCGGTCAGCTCACCCAGCAGCGAGCCGTACCGGTGCAGCAGGTGGTCCATGCGGGGCCGGTCCCACCCGTACTTCTTGCCGATCGCCCTCGCCTGCCGCTGGAAGACGTGCAGGCCCTCCGCGCCGACGAGGGGCAGGTCGTGCGTGAGCGAGGGCAGCGTGGTCGCGCGCGAGCCGATCGCGAAGTCGACCGCGTCCTTGGCCATCACGCGGTACGTCGTGAGCTTGCCGCCGGCGATCACGGTCAGCCCGGGCGTCGGGGAGGCCACGGTGTGCTCGCGGGAGACCTTGGCCGACGAGGTGCCCTCCTTGGTGCCGGGCTGCAGCAGCGGCCGCAGGCCCGCCCAGGTCCCGATCACGTCGTCGCGCGAGATCGGCCGGGACAGCACGGCGTTCGCGTGGTCGATCACGTAGTCGATGTCGGCGCTGGTCGCCACGGGGTGCGTGAGCTCCTGGACCCACGGGGTGTCCGTGGTGCCGATCACCCAGTACCGCGACCACGGGATGATGAACAGCACCGACTTCTCGGTCTGCAGGATCAGGCCCGTGTCGCCCGCGATCCGCGAGCGCGGCACGACGATGTGGATGCCCTTGGACGCGAGCACCCGCAGGCCGCCCTCGGAGCCGGCGAGGGACTCGGTCTGCTCGGTCCACACACCGGTCGCGTTGATGACCTGGCGCGCGCGCACGTCGATGCGCTCACCCGTCTCGAGGTCCTCGACGACCGCACCGGTCACGGCGCCGCCCGTCGTCGTCTGCAGGTCGACCACCTGCGTGCGGCTCGCGGCGTGCGCGCCGTAGCTCACCGCGGTGCGCACGAGCGTGGAGACCAGGCGCGCGTCGTCGACGCTCGCGTCCCAGTACCGGACCGCGCCGATCGCGGCGTCGTGGCGCAGGTCGGGGAACAGGCGCTCCATGCCCTTGCGGGTCAGGTGCCGGTGGATGGGCATCGCGCGGCGCGTGCCGGAGACCGTGGCGAGCGTGTCGTACAGCGCGACGCCCGCGCCGACGTACGCGCGCTCCCAGACGCGGTTCTCGAGCGGGTAGAGGAACGAGACGGGCTTGACCAGGTGGGGCGCGAGCCGGGTGATGAGCAGGTCGCGCTCCGTGAGCGCCTCGCGGACCAGGTGGAAGTCGAGCATCTGCAGGTAGCGCAGGCCGCCGTGCACGAGCTTGCTCGACCGGCTCGAGGTCCCGCTCGCCCAGTCCTGGGCCTCGATGATCGCGGTGGACAGGCCGCGCGTCACGGCGTCGACCGCGATCCCCGCGCCCGTCACGCCGCCGCCGATGACGAGGATGTCGAGCTCGTCGCCCTGGCGGGCCGAGTCGCGCAGTCTCGTCAGTGCGTCCTGCCGTGCCTGGGCCGTCAGTGGAGCGGTCCTCATGGCGCGTTCTCCTCTTTGCTGTTCCTCGAGCGTGCTGGTCGTCCTCCGGGTGCCTGTGTGCACGGATACCCGGCCCACCGACGCTGCGCCGCCCGACCGAGCACGGGCACCGCCGGAGGCGGACCGTGCGGTGGGAGGTCCCCTCGCCCGATCCGGTTGCGCTCGCTATGGTCATCACGAGCAGAACAGATGCGCAACCGGACTGCACATACGTGCAACGGGAGCGACGCCCCGGGGCCGTGCGAGGGGGAGAGATGGAGCTGGACCGCGAGCAGGACGTGCTGCGCGCCGCGTCGATGTACTACCTGCAGGACCTGAAGATGGAGGTCATCGCGAGGCACCTCGGCACGTCGCGCTCGACCGTGTCGCGGCTCATCAAGCGCGCGCGCGAGACCGGTCTGGTCGAGATCACGCTGCGGCCCGCGAGCACGCGTGCGCCCGGCCTCGGCCGCTCGGTGAGCGCCACGTTCCACGTCGACGCGTACGTGGTCCCCGTGCCGGACTCGTCGTCCCACATCGAGCGGCTGGACCAGGTCTCGATGACCGCCGCCAAGCTTCTGACCTCGTGGTTCGACTCCGACATGGTGCTGGGCATCGCGTGGGGGACCACGCTCGCGTCGGTCTCGCGGTACCTCGTGCCCAAGCCCACGCGCGGGGCCGCGGTCGTGCAGCTCAACGGCGCCGCGAACATGCGGACCTCGGGCGTGGACTACGCGAGCGACCTGATCTCGTCGTTCGGTACCGCTTTCGGGGCGGCCGTGCACCATTTCTCGGTCCCGGCGTTCTTCGACTTCTCCGACACCAAGGCCGCGATGTGGCGCGAGCGCTCGGTGCGCCGCGTCCTGGACATGCAGCGCCGCGCGGACATCGCGGTCTTCTCCGTGGGCGCGGTCGCGGGCGCCGTCCCGTCGCACGTCTACTCGGCCGGCTACCTCGACGACGCGGACGTGCGCGTGCTGCACGACGAGGGCGTCGTGGGCGACGTGTGCACCGTGTTCCTGCGCGCCGACGGCTCGTGGCAGGACGTGCCGCTCAACGCGCGCGCCACGGGCCCCACCCCGACCGAGCTGCAGCGCCTGCCGCGCCGCGTGTGCGTGGTCGCCGGCGACAACAAGGTCGCGCCCCTGCTCGCGGCGCTGCGCGCGGGAGTCGTCACCGACCTCGTCGTCGACGAGGTCACCGCCGGGGCGCTCCTCGAGGCCGCCGAACCCACGCCCCTGCGGCGCGGCAGGGCGCGGACGGGCGCGGCGAGCGCGTAGCCGCGCGGTCTAGGTTGTCCCCGTGACCGCCGCACCTGTGCACGTCCGTCCAGCGCTCCCTGCTGACGTCCGGGTCATCCGATCCCTCGTGCAGCCGTACGCCGACGAGCGGATCCTGCTCGCCAAGGAGTGGGTCGGTTACTACGAGTCGGTGCAGGAGTTCGCCGTCGCGGTGTCCGACGAGCCTGACACCGCCGGCGAGGTCGTCGGGTGCGGCGCGCTGCACGTCATGTGGGAGGACCTGGCCGAGATCCGCACGCTCGCGGTCTCGCGGCAGTTCCGCGGTCGCCGCGTGGGGCACGCGCTGCTCACCGCGCTCATGGAGCGGGCGCGTGCGCTCGGGCTGCGGCGGCTGTTCTGCCTCACGTTCGAGGTCGAGTTCTTCACGCAGCACGGCTTCCGCCCGGTCGAGGGCCAGGCCGTCGACGCGACGGTGTACGCCGAGCTCCTGCGCTCGCACGACGACGGCGTCGCCGAGTTCCTCGACCTGGCCCGCGTGAAGCCCAACACCCTGGGCAACACGCGGATGATCGTCGACCTGTAGCCCCGCGGCGCGCTCAGGCGGGCAGGGCGTAGAGCGGCGGCTCGTCGGGCGACGGCTGGGACTCGACCAC
>NZ_LFKW01000066.1:69677-73794 GCF_001040865.1 Cellulomonas sp. A375-1
CCCTGCCGGTCGGTGCCCGCCCACGCCTGCGTCCGGCGGCGGTGCGCATGCTGGTCGGCGGGCCGCCCCGCCGCGACCCACGCGCACGACGAGACCAGCGGGCAGACCTCGCAGCGCGGCGACCTGGCGGTGCACACGAGCGCGCCGAGCTCCATGCTCGCCTGCGCCCAGCGCGCGGCGCCCGCGTCGTCCGCGGGGACCAGGGCCGCCGCACGCGCGACCTCCGCACGCGTCTGGGTCGGGGCCGGGAGCGCGTGACCGTCGACCGCGCGCGCCAGGACCCGGCGCACGTTGGTGTCCAGCACCACGGCACGCCGGCCGAACGCGAACGACCGCACCGCCGCGGCGGTGTACGCGCCGACGCCGGGCAGGGCCAGGAGCGCATCCTCGTCGTCGGGGACGTGACCCGCGTGCCGCTCGACGACCGCCTGCGCGCACTGCACCAGGCGCAGCGCGCGGCGCGGGTAGCCCAGCCGGTCCCAGGCCCGCAGCACGTCCGCGGTCGGTGCGGCCGCGAGGTCGGCCGGCGTCGGCCAGCGCTCGATCCACGCGCGCCACGCGGGCTCGACGCGGACCACGGGCGTCTGCTGCAGCATGACCTCGCTGACCAGCACGCCCCACGGCGTGCGGTCGGGTGCGCGCCACGGCAGGTCGCGTGCGTGCTCGTCGTACCAGCCGACGACGTCCGCGACGAGGTCCGCTGCGGTGCCCGCGTCGGTGGCGACGAGGGTCGCCCCGACGCGCGACGACGAGGAGAACGGGCGGGTCATCCCCGCATCCTGCCAAAGTCTGATGTCCGATCCGCGGCGCGCCGGGGGCCGGGGCGCCGCGGGGGTGCGCGCGACTCGTACGGTGGGCGACGACGACGGCACGGGCGAGGAGCAGGACGTGGTTCAGGGCAGTGGAGCAGGCCGACGGCCCGGTGCGCCGCGGGCGCCGTTGCCGCGCCGCGTCTACGTGGTGCGCCGCCTGATCGTCGTCGCAGTGCCGCTCGTGCTCGTCGCGTTCGTCGTCTGGTGGTTCCTGGGCCGCAGCTCGTCCGACGGGACGACCCCACGCGCGCAGACCACCGCGACCAGCACCGCGAAGGCGACGACGAAAGCCACGACGAAGGCGACCGACAAGGGGACGAAGGGGAGCAGCGCGAGCTCGTCCGAGGACGACGACGCCACGTCGGACGACGAGGTCCGGTCCGCGGCCGAGGAGGCTGCCAGCGCGGCCGGCGTGCCGGTGTGCGTGCCCGACTCGCTCGACGTCGAGTTCGAGGCGACCGCGGACGCGTACTCGGGCGGGGACAAGCCCGCGTTCCGCATCACCGTGACCAACACCGGCGACGAGGCGTGCCTGCTCGAGGCGGGCGACGCCAACCGTCGCGTGGCGGTGTCGTCCGGCGACGACCTCGTCTGGTCGAGCTCCCACTGCCTGCCCGCCGAGCCCGCGAGCCGCCCGCTCCTGCTCGGGCCCGGTGCACCCAGCGACGAGGTCTACACGTGGCCGCGCGTCCGCTCGGCGAAGGGGTGCACGTCCGGCGGCGACGCGCCGCGCGCCGGGACGTACACCGCCAAGCTCAGGCTCGGCGGCGAGACCGTCGGCAAGGCCGTCTTCGACCTGCGCTGAGCCGACGCCGAGCGAACGGCGCGGGCGCGGAGCGGCCGGCGCGGGCGCGCGTCCGACAGAGCGAGCGGGTCAGGCGAACGGGTCAGACGTAGCGTTCGAGGATGCTGGACTCGGCGAGCCGGGACAGGCCCTCGCGCACCGCACGCGCCCGCTGCTCGCCCACGCCGTCGACCGCCATGAGGTCGTCGATGCCCGCGGCCAGCAGCTTCTGCAGGCCGCCGAAGTGCGCGACGAGCCGGTCGACGATCGTCCCCGGCAGGCGCGGGACGCGCGAGAGCAGGCGGTAGCCGCGGGGCCCGACCGCGGCGTCGAGCGCGTCACCGCCCCCGGGCAGGCCGAGCACGCGGGCGATCCGGGCGATGTCCAGCAGCTCGGTCGAGTCGAGGTCGGCCAGCGAGCTGAGCACGGCGTCGAGGCCGACGCGGGACTGGTCGAGGTAGTCGCGGATGACGAGCTCACGGTCGGAGCCGATCGTCCCGACGAGCTCGTCGTGCTGCAGCGCGAGCAGACGACCGTCGGTGCCGAGCTCGACGACGTAGCTCTCGATCTCGTCGGAGATGCGCCGGACCATCTCGAGGCGCTGGACCACCGCGGAGACGTCGCGGACCGTCACGAGGTCCTCGATCTCGAGCGCGGACAGCGTGCCGGACACCTCGTCGAGGCGGGTCTTGTAACGCTCGAGCGTCGCGAGCGCCTGGTTGGCACGGGACAGGATCGTGGTCGAGTCCTCGAGCACGTAGCGCTGGTTGCCGACGTAGAGCGCGATGATCCGCATCGACGCGGACACCGAGATCACCGGCAGGCCGGTCTGCTTCGCGACCCGCTCGGCGGTCCGGTGCCGCGTGCCGGACTCGGAGGTCTCGATCGTGACGTCCGGCAGCAGCTGGACCGCGGCGCGCACGATGCGGCTGATGTCGCGGTCGACCACGACGGCGCCGTCCATCTTGCACAGCTCGCGCAGGCGGGTGGCCGAGAACTCGACGTCGAGCACGAAGCCGCCGGAGCAGATGCTCTCGACCGTCTTGTCGAAGCCGAGCACGATCAGCGCACCCGTGCGGCCCCGCAGGATGCGCTCGAGACCGTCGCGCAGGGCGCTGCCGGGCGCGACCGCTGCGAGCGTCGATCGCAGCAGGTCGTCGGGAGAGTGCAAGGCGGCCACGCGACGATGGTAACGATGCGACCGGTCAGGCCCGGACCGACTGCCCGGCGGCCGCGGGTGAACCCACGGCCCCGACGAGCTGGACGGCGTGCGCGAGGTCCGTCGCACCGAGCACGTGGACGCCGTCCGGGGGCACCAGGTCGTCGACCGACGAGGCAGGAACGATCGCCCGCCGGAAGCCCAACCGGGCCGCCTCCGCGAGCCGCCGCCCCACGCCGGGCACCGCGCGGATCTCGCCCGCGAGCCCGACCTCGCCGAGCGCGACGAGCCCGCGCGGCAGCGCGACGTCCTCGCGCGACCCGATCGCGGCGAGGGCCAGCGCGAGGTCGCCCGCGGGCTCCACGACGCGCGCGCCGCCCACCGTGGACAGGTAGACGTCCTGGTCCGCGAGCCGCGCGCCGAGGCGGCGCTGCAGCACCGCGAGCACCATCGCGAGCCGCGCGGAGTCCACGCCGCTCGTCGTGCGCCGCGGGTTGGGAGACGCCGAGGGCGCGACGAGCGCCTGGACCTCGACCGCGAGCGGGCGGCGACCCTCGAGCGTCACCGTCAGGCACGTGCCGGGGACGGCGTGCAGCGCCTGCGAGACGAACAGCCCGGACGGGTCGGGCAGGCCGACGATGCCCGACTCCGACAGGTCGAAGCACCCGACCTCGTCCGTGGGGCCGTAGCGGTTCTTGGTCGCGCGCAGGAGCCGCAGGCGCGAGTGCCGCTCACCCTCGAACTGGCAGACCACGTCCACGAGGTGCTCGAGCGTGCGCGGGCCCGCGACCGACCCGTCCTTGGTCACGTGCCCGACGAGCACGGCAGGCATGTCGCGGGACTTGGCGGCCTGGATCACCGCGGAGCTGACCTCGCGCACCTGCGCGACGCCGCCCGCCGAGCCCTCGACCTGCGTGGACGCGACGGTCTGCACCGAGTCGAGGACGAACAGGTCCGGCGCGGACTGCTCGATGTGCCCGAGCACGCTCGCGAGGTCGGTCTCGTCGGCCAGCAGCAGGTTCGGGTCGAGCGCGCGGATGCGGTCCGCGCGCAGCCGGACCTGTGCGACCGACTCCTCGCCCGTCACGTAGAGCACGCGCCGCCCGCCGCGGGCCGCGCGTGCGGCCACGTCCAGCAGCAGGGTCGACTTGCCGACGCCCGGCTCGCCCGCGAGCAGCACGACAGCACCGGGCACCAGACCCCCGCCGAGCACGCGGTCGAGCTCGTCGACCCCCGTCGGCCGGGCCTGCGCGGTCTCGCTGGGGATCTCGCTGATGGGCCGGGCCGGGCCGCGCGAGGGTGCGGCAGCCGCGGTCCTGGGTGCGCCGCCACCGGGTCCCGCGTCCTCGACCACCGAGCCCC
>NZ_LFKW01000067.1:0-6970 GCF_001040865.1 Cellulomonas sp. A375-1
GCTCGCGACGCGCGTGGCGACCGCCGCGACCGGCGTCGTGGCACCGGGCGGGGGCCAGCTCGTGTTCCCGGACGTGCCCGGCGTGCCGCACAAGCGCTACGTCGCGCTGTACGGCACGCCCGGCTCGCGTGCGCTCGGCGTGCTCGGCGAGCAGGACGTGCCCGCGACCGTGGCGCGCGCGGAGCGGATCGCGCGCCTCTACCGGCCGTACACGGACGCGACGGTCGTCCCGGCCGTCGAGCTCATCGCGACCATCGCGTCCGCCGGAGCCGAGGACGACGGCAGCTACTCGCGCCGGCGCACCGTCGCCGAGCTGCGCCCGCTCGTGGACGCCGCGCACGACGCGGGCCTGGCCGTCGTCCTCGACCTGCAGCCCGGCCGCGACGACTTCCTGACGCAGGCCGAGGAGTACACCGAGCTCCTCGAGCTGCCGAACGTCGGGCTCGCGCTCGACCCCGAGTGGCGGCTCGAGCCCGACCAGGTGCACCTCGAGCAGATCGGGTCCGTGGGCATCGCCGAGGTCAACGCGGTCGGTGACTGGCTCGCCGAGCTGACCGCGTCACGGCACCTGCCGCAGAAGATGTTCGTGCTGCACCAGTTCTCGCTGAAGATGATCCGCGACCGGGACCAGCTCGACACCTCGCACGACGAGCTCGCCACCGTGATCCACGTGGACGGCCAGGGCACGCAGCCCGCGAAGCGCGGGACGTGGAACACCCTGCGCGCGGGGGCGCCCCAGGTGCACTGGGGCTGGAAGAACTTCGTCGACGAGGACGTGCCCACCCTCACGCCCGAGCAGACCTCTCAGGTCGACCCGGTGCCGGACCTCGTCACCTACCAGTGAACCGCGCACGGCCACCGGGCGCCCGCGACCGGCCGCCGGGTGGTGTCGCGGTCGCGACGCGGAGCTGCCGGGCCGGGCGATGACCGGCGAAGCGCCGACGCGCGTCTAGGCTCGACGGGATGACCGACCGGACGGACGAGACGCGCACCGACCGCGCGCGCTGGCTCGTCCGCGTGGCGCTCGCGCTCGTCGCGTTGCTGCTCTCCCTCGTGGCCGGCGTGACGACCGCCCGTGCGGAGGCCGGATTCGGGCCGCACCTCGCGCACTACGCGGTCACGACCGACGACCTCGTCGTCGTGGACCTCGGCCCGCTCGGGACGCTCGAGGTCGACTCGCCGCTGCCGTTCACGCTCGGCATGAGGGTCACCGTCCAGGAGATCCCCGCGTCGTTGACCGAGGTGGACGACGCCACGACGCTCCAGGCGCTCTCGGGGGACCTGCAGCGCTACGTGCAGTTCTTCTCGGCGCCGCAGGCGACCGTCACCGACGTCACCCACGCGCTGGTCCGGGACGCGCTGCGCCGGGCGACGGCGACGTTCGTCGCGATCGTCGCGCTGTGGTGGCTCGGGCGCCTCGCCCTGGGTGCGCCGCGGCGCACCGAGCTCGCGTCGACCTGGGGCGCGCACCGGGTCCGGATCGCCGCCGGAACCGCGATCGTCGTGCTGGTCGCCGCGGTCGCGACGTCGAGCGTCGGTCCGGCCGGCCGGGTCGAGCAGTCACAACCCGTCTCGCGCGTGTTCGACGGCACGGCGCTCGAGGGTGCGCGCGTCACGGGGCGGCTCGGCGGCGTCATCGACACCTACGGCGCCAAGGTGCTTGCGGCGTACCGCACCAACCAGGAGTTCTACGCGCGTGCGGACGCCGCGCTCGCGGAGTCGTGGGACGAGCGCGCGCAGATCGAGGAGCTCTCGGCGCGTGCACGCGACGCCGACGGCGACGAGCTGTCGCCCCTGCCCGACGCGACCGGCGCACCCACCGGTGCTCCGACGGGCGAGGCGACGGGTGGGCCGACGGGTGCGGCCACCGGAGAGGCGACCGGTGAGGCCGACGGTGAGGGCGACGGTGAGGGCGACGGTGGGGAGACCGAGGCGGGGGCCGACGAGGAGCCGTTTGCCACCCCGACGCCGTCACCCACGCCCACGACGCCCGAGGAAGACCTCGTCGTCCTCGTCGTCGTCTCGGACCTGCACTGCAACGTGGGCATGGCACCGCTCATCACGACGCTCGTCGAGCGGTCGGGCGCCTCGATCGTGCTCGACGCGGGCGACACGACCGTCAACGGCACCGCGGTCGAGCAGTACTGCACGTCGACGTTCGCCTCGGCCGTGCCCGACGGGGTCCAGCTCGTCGTGTCACCCGGCAACCACGACTCCGCGGCGTCTGCCGACGCGTACGCCGGTGCGGGGGCGCGGGTGCTCGGCGGCAAGGTCGTCGAGGTCGACGGGCTTCGCATCCTCGGCGACTCCGACCCCAACGAGACGCGCGCGGGCACGGGCACGGCCTCGCTCGGGGAGAGCGCCGTGGACGCGGGCGTGCGGCTCGGCCGGACCGCGTGCGACGAGGGCGGCGTCGACCTGCTGCTCATCCACACACCGGCCGTCGGTGAGTCCGCGCTCGCGAGCGGGTGCGTCCCGGCGCAGGTCTCCGGCCATCTGCACCGCCGCACGGACCCGCGGCAGGTGGGCCTCGGCATCCGCTACATCAGCTCGAGCACGGCGGGCGCGACCCTCGGCGAGGCGACGGTCGGGCCGCTCAACGGGACGGCCGAGATGACGGTGCTGCGCTGGGACCCGGCCACGCGCCTGCTCGTGGACTACCAGGTGGTGCTGGTCAGCCCGGACGCGCGGGTCTCGGTCCAGCCGCGGCGCGCGTGGCCGGCGATCGTCCTGCCCGACCAGGGCTGGGCGGGTCCGTTCGGCGGCATGCTGCCGTCGTGACGCACGCGGGCTCGGGCGGACCGCCGGTTCACCCGTGCCAGCGACGAGCGACGGGCTTACCGTGGAGCGGTGGCACAGCGGCACGGGGAGCGGCCGCGACGGTCGAGGGTGACCGCCGCGCTCCTGAGCGCGCTGCTCGGGCTCGTCGCGCTGGTCGGGACGCTGGTGCTGACCGCGCCCGCCCAGGCCGCGGCCGACACGGATCACCTGGTGGCGGGCGAGAGGCTCGGTGCGCGCGAGTCGCTGGTGTCTCCCGGTGGCTCGGCCGTGCTCGTCGTGCAGAGCTCGGGACGGGTGTCGCTGTACGGGCCGGACGGCGACGTGGTGTGGACGGTCGACGGGCGCGTGCGGGGTGCCACGCTCGGGCTCGACGCCCAGGGACGGCTGCGTCTGGTGGCCCCCGACGGACGCGAGCTGTGGACGCCGGACGCCGACGAGGGCGTGCAGGTCCTCGGCGCGCGCCTCGAGGTGCGGGACGACGGCGACCTCGTGCTCCTCGACGCGGCGGGCGCCACGGTCTGGGCCACGGGGACGGCGCAGCGCGCGAGCGCGCTGACCGCGGGCGGGTCGGTCGTGCCCGGACAGCCGCTCACGTCGCCCGACGGACGGCACGTGCTCGTCGTGCGGCGCACGGGCAACGTGGTGCTCCTCGGCCCGGACTCGCTGCCGCGGTGGGCGGCGGGCACCGACGGCCAGGGAGCCGCGCTGACGCTCGACGAGGCGGGCGTGCTCGTCGTGCGCGACGACGACGGTGCCGTGGTGTGGCGCACGCACCGCGCACCTGTGCCGGGCTCGACGCTCGTCCTGCAGGACGACGGCGACCTGGTGCTCCTCGCGCCCGACGGGTCGGCCCTCTGGAGCTCGGGCACGGGGCTGGGAGCCGCGAGTCTCGCCGTCGACGACGCGCTGGTCACCGGCGGCCACCTCGACGGCCCCGACGGGCACCTGCGCCTGACGCTCACGCAGGACGAGCTCGCGCTGCGGTACGACGAGACGGTCGTCTGGCAGGCGCCGGCCGTGCCCGGTCCAGGGGCGAGCGTGCGCGTGCGCAGCGACGGACGCCTCGTGCTCGTCGGGGGCGACGGCGGGGCGCTGTGGGGCACGCCCGCCCCGGACGGCGCGGCCGTGCCCGGGACGACGCTGCGGCTCGACTCCGCGGGCGCCCTGCTCACCGCAGGCAACGGCCAGGAGCTGTGGCGCATGGACGTGCCGCAGGACGTGCTCGTGAGCGTCGAGCAGCCCGTGGACTGCACGCTCGTCACCGCGCCCGTCCCGCTCGCGAGCACCGTCCTGACCAGCCACGGCGTGCGGGTGCACGCGTGCCTGGCGGACGCGGTCGACGGTCTGATCACGCAGGCGCGCGCCGCGGGCATCGAGCTCGGGGCCTCCGGCTGGCGCAGTCGCGAGCAGCAGCAGGCCGCGCGCGAGCGCAACTGCCGCACGACCAGCAGGGGCGCCGTGGTCTGCCACCCGCCGACGGCCGTACCGGGCCACTCGCGCCACGAGTGGGGGCTCGCGCTGGACCTGACCGACCACGGTCGCCTGATCCGGACCGGGACGCCCGCGTGGGAGTGGCTCGTCGAGCACGCGGGCGACTACGGCCTGCGCAACCTGCCGGGCGAGCCGTGGCACTGGAGCGTGGACGGATCCTGACCGCAGCCCGGGCGCTGGCCTAGCCTGGTCGTCGTGCCCGACCCCACGAGCGAACCCACGCCCGCGCTGACCCCTGTCGCGCAGGACTACCTCAAGGTGGTGTGGTCCGCGACCGAGTGGGCCGAGCGTCCGGTGACGACGAAGCTGCTCGCGTCGCGGCTCGGCGTGGGTGCCTCGACGGTGTCCGAGACCGTGCGACGGCTCGCCGACCAGGGCCTGCTCACGCACGAGCCGTACGGCGCGGTCGGGCTGACCGACGACGGTCGTCGGCACGCGCTCGCCGTGGTGCGCCGGCACCGGCTGGTCGAGACGTTCCTCGTCGAGGTGCTCGGCTACGGCTGGGACGAGGTGCACGACGAGGCGGAGGTGCTCGAGCACGCGGTCAGCGACGTGTTCGTCGATCGGATCGCCGAGCACCTCGGGCATCCCGTGCGCGACCCGCACGGCGACCCGATCCCCGGCCCCGACGGACGTGTCGACGCGCCCGACGCGACGATGCTGTGGGACGCGGGGCCCGGCGGCTGCACGGTCGCGCGCATCAGCGACGCCGACCCGGACCTGCTGCGCTACCTCGACGAGGTGGGCATCGGGCTCGACACGGTCGTGACGGTCGGGGCGCGCCGCGACGCGGTCGGCACCGTGGCGGTCGCCGTCGCCGGCCGCCAGGTGGACCTCGGCCAGGTCGCGGCGCACGCGATCTGGGTCGTCCCCGAGCCGACGACCGACTGAGCCCTCAGCGTCGTCGCGTGCCGAACACGGAGCGAGTGATCTCCCGCCCCAGCTGCGTGCCGACCGAGCGGAGCAGTGAGTCGAACGCGCCGCCCGTGCGCTGCCGGGTCTTCTTGGCGGCCGCCTGCGCCTCCCTCTCGCGCTGCTTGGCGACCTTCTCGGCCTCCTGCGCGTGCGCCTTGGCCTCGGCGGCGTCCTTCGCGGCCTGCTCGGCCGCCGTGCGCTCGGCAGCGGTGCGCTCGGCGCGCACCGTGAGCAGCTCGTAGGCCGACTCGCGGTCGACCGCCTCGGCGTAGCGCGGGGTGAGCGGGCTCGCCGCGACGGCCGCGGCCAGTCCGTCCGCCGGGGCCGGGTCCATCGAGGACTGCGGCGCCCGCAGGCGCGTCCACGCCACGGGCGTCGGGACGCCCTTCTCGCCCAGCACGGTCACGACGGCCTCGCCCGTGCCGAGCGTGGTGAGCAGCTCCTCGAGGTCGTACGGCGAGGTCGGGAACGTGCGGGCCGCCGCGCGCAGCGCCTTCGCGTCGTCGGGGGTGTAGGCGCGCAGCGCGTGCTGCACGCGGCTGCCGAGCTGGGCCAGCACGTCGGCGGGGACGTCCTTGGGGCTCTGCGTCACGAAGAAGACGCCCACTCCCTTGGACCGGATGAGCCGCACGGTCTGCGTGATCTGCGTGAGGAAGTCGTCCGACGCGTCGTGGAACAGCAGGTGCGCCTCGTCGAAGAAGAACACCAGTCGCGGCTTGTCGGGGTCCCCGACCTCGGGGAGCTCCTGGAACAGCTCCGCGAGCAGCCACATGAGGAACGTCGAGAACAGCGCGGGCCGGTCCTGCACGCCGGGCAGCTCGAGCGCCGTGACGAGCCCGCGACCGTCGGGCGCGGTGCGCAGCAGCTCGGCGACCTCGAACGCCGGCTCGCCGAAGAACGCGTCCGCGCCCTGCGACTGGAGCGTGACGATCTCGCGCAGGATGACCCCGGCCGTGGCCGCCGAGAGCCCGCCGATGCCCTTGAGCTCGGCCTTGCCCT
This sequence comes from Cellulomonas sp. A375-1, assembly GCF_001040865.1. Taxonomy (NCBI): domain Bacteria; kingdom Bacillati; phylum Actinomycetota; class Actinomycetes; order Micrococcales; family Cellulomonadaceae; genus Cellulomonas; species Cellulomonas sp. A375-1. The sequence goes on from NZ_LFKW01000067.1 coordinate 6,187, forward strand.
CGTCGCTCACCAGGAACGCGATGGTGGACTGCAGGTCCTTGAGGTCCAGCAGCGCGAGGCCCTGCACGTCGGCCCAGTGCATGATCAGGCCCAGGCTCGACTCCTGCGTCGCGTTCAGCCCCAGCACCTTGGACAGCAGCAGCGGTCCGAAGTCGGTGACGGTCGTGCGCACCGGCACCCCGGTGCCGACCCCGCCCAGGCTCAGGAACTCCACCGGCGAGGCCGTCGCGACCCAGTCCTGCCCGATGCTCGCGGTGCGCGCCAGCAGCTTGTCCGACGGTCCGCCCGGCACGCTCAGGCCCGAGAGGTCACCCTTGATGTCGGCGACGAACACCGGAACGCCCGCGGCCGACAGGCCCTCGGTCATCACCTGCAGCGTCTTGGTCTTGCCCGTCCCGGTCGCACCCGCGACGAGCCCGTGCCGGTTGAGCATCGCCAGCGGGAGCCCGACCTGCACCGCAGGCACCGCGGTGCCGTCTTCCACGAACGAGCCCAGCGGGAGCGTGGCGCCCGCGAACGTGTACCCGGCCTGGACCTGCGCGGCGTGCTCGGACAACGAACCGGTGGTGGCGGGCGGGGCCACGGCCTCGGCCGGAGCAGCCCCCGGTGGTGAGGCAGCGGTCTGCGGTGGGGCGGCGTCCTGCGGCGGAGCAGCGGCCTCGGGTGCTTCGGGCGGGGTCGCCCGACCGGAAGGCGCGGGGGCCTTGCCTGCCGCTGCCTCCGCTGCCTCGAGCGCGGCCTGCGCGGCGGCTGCTCGCGCGGCCGCGGCCTCGGCAGCCGCCTG
>NZ_LFKW01000007.1:0-15877 GCF_001040865.1 Cellulomonas sp. A375-1
CCGCAGCGCCACGACGTCCTCGGGCAACGGCTCGAGCGCCGACAGGTAGCCCCCGCTCGCGATCTCCGGGAGCCTGACGTCGACGACCACCAGCGCGGCGGCGTCGACCGACGTCCCGGGGACCAGCACGGCCCGCGTCGCGTACACCGGGACCGTCGCCTGTGCCGAGCGCACCGCCCACGCACCGAGCGCCACGGCGGCGGCCACCAGGGCGATCCCCGCCAGCAGGCGAGGGTCGCGCCAGCCCGGGCGGCGCAGCCGCGCGGCCGTCGGCGCGGGGAGGTCGAGCAGGGCGGTGTCCACAGGCGGGCTCCTTCGTCGTGAGGTCCAGCGCGTCGCATCCTGCCGCAGGCGAGCGGACAAAGGGTGCGAACCGCAGCATTGTGGATAACCGGAGACGCGCGCTCCCGCGTGCCAGACTGCGGGCATGCCGCAGCAGTACCTCTCCCTCGCCGACGTCGCCGAGATCCTCGGGGTCTCGGTCGGGCAGGTGCGCACGCTCGTGACATCCGGGGATCTCGAGGGGTTCCAGATGGGCGGACGCAACATCTGGCGGGTCGGCGTGGACGACCTCGAGGCCTACGTGCAGCGCGCGAAGGCGCGCACGCGCGAGCGCATCACGAGCGGCGCGGGCTTCGACGACGACGCGGAGCGCGCCGACTGAGCCACGCCTCGGGCCCGGTCGCGGGCCGCCGGGCGTCCGCCCGCTCCGCAGGGGCGGGACCCGCGCGTTCCCTCGCCGGGTCAGCCCGAGCGGACGACGACGAGCGCGTCGAAGGCGAACGTCCAGGCGGCCGTCGCACGCTCCGCGTGCATCGGGGTGACGTCGACGTGATCGGCACCGACACGCTCGAGCCGGCCTGACACGCTGACGCCGTCGGCGTCGACACGGACCGCCGTCCGGTCGCGGGCCAGCGCCCGCAGCGCATGCCCGAGGGCGAGCCTGCGCTCGACCTCCCCCGCGGACGGCGCGGCATACGGCGCGAGCCCGACGACGGCGGTCACCGCGGGCACCGGCACGAGCGCGCGGCGCACCGGGTCGGGCGCGAGCAGCACCCATTGCGGCGCCGTGTCGACGACCACGCCGTCGACGCTCTGACCGTCGCGCAGCACGAGCCGCAGCGGCGTGGCACGTGAAGCCCGCAACCGGTCCGCGAGGCGCACCTGAGCACGTTCCGCGCGCGTGAGCTCGGCGACCTCGTCGCGCAGGTCCTGCGCCGCCGCAGCGTCGAGCCCCGCCTCCAGGTCCGCGAAGAGCGCCTCCCACCGCACCGCCCCACCGTAGGGCCGTGCGCGCGCACGCGACCGGCCTTCTCGCCGGCCGGACGGCTCACCTCCTCACCTGACGACGGGCAGGACTGGACAGATCGGACACGCACCCGGTAGACCTAGGGGCCTCAAACGACATCAAACGGCATCATCAGTACCTAAGCAGGGGGAAACGATGGTTGGGACGGGACAACGGAGGCTGGTCACGCTGACGCTGCTGGCGCTGGGAGCGCTCGGCGCCGGGCTGCTGGCCGTCGTGCTGGCGGCGGTCGCCCTGGCCGCGGCGCGCCCCGGCCGCCCGGTCGCAGTGCAGGACCTGGTCAGCGCAGGCGTCGCGACTCTCGGCGCGGTGACGGCCGCCTGGCTCGCGGCGTCCTGCGCCCTCGGGTGGGCCTGCCTCGCCGGGCGCCTGCTCGGCGCTCAGTGGCGGGCAGGCGAGATCGCGCTGCGGCGGTGCGCGCCGGTCGTCGTCCGACGGGCCGTCGCCGGCGCGGTCGGGGCGAGCCTGGGGCTCGGGTTGGTCGCGACCGGTGCACAGGCGGCTCCGGTCGTCGAGCCGACGTCAGTGAGCACGGCGGCGGACTCCACCGCGACCACCGGGTGGCGACCGTCGGCCGCCGACGCCGCGGGCACCGCTGCGGGGACCGGCGTCGGCGCCGGTACCGGCACCGACGCAGGCACGGGCGCCGACACGGGGGCGGACGGCTTCGTCGGCGTCGCCCCCGGCGCGGGCGGACGTGCCGCACAGGGCCGCGACGCGGGTGTCGCACCCGAGGTCGCGGGAGTGACGGCACCGGACCCCGGAGCGCCGCCCCTCACGTGGCAGGTCACGACGCCCGAGCAGGCTCCCCGCGTCGACCCGCAGGAGTCCTCTGCTCCGTCGCCCGCTCTCGACGCGACCGACGAGGGACGTGACGCGACGACCGGTACGGCTCCGGCCACCGCTGACGCACCGGGAGACCTCACCGTCACCGCCACGTCCCCGACGCGCGCCGCGGCGCAGCGGTCCACGGACCCCGATCACGACGGAGACCGCCTCGTCGACGTGGACGAGGACGTCGCCCCGCGCGTCGTCGTCGGGCAGGGCGACTCGCTGTGGTCGATCGCCGCGGCCCACCTTCCTGCTGGCGCGAGCGACGCCGCCATCGCCGCGGCGTGGCCGCGCTGGTACGAGGCGAACCGCACGGTGATCGGTGCAGACCCCGACGTGCTGCTCGTCGGCCAGTCCCTCGAGGTCCCGATGGAGACGGCACGATGACCGCGCTCACGGTGGCCGAGGCGACGTCGACGCTCGAGGACGCACTGGCCGCAGGCCTCGCGCACCCTCGTCCTCGACCGGGTCCGCGCCCGCGCCGGGCCGCGCTCCCCCGCGTGCGCCCCGTGCCCGAGGTCGGGCCCGCGTTGGCTCCGGTGCCCCGCGTCGAGCACGACCTGCGGCCCGCGCACACGCTGCGCACCCGGATCTCCGTGCTCCGCGGCGCCGACCGCACGCACGTCCAAGAGGCCGCCGACGACCAGCCCGCCGCCGTCCCCGTCGACCACCGCTCGCTCGTCGGCTCGTTGGCGCTCGCGAGCATCGAGTCGCTCGTGGGCCGTCGGCCCGTGGCGCAGCTCGCCCGGTGGCTCACCCCCGGCGTCTACGACGCCCTGCACGCGCGTGCGACCGCGTCCGCGCGGGTCCTGGGACCGCGGTCGGGTGGACGCGCCGTCGTCGTGCGCAACGTGCGGACGTGCCGGCTCGACGAGCGCGTCGTCGAGGCGAGCGCCGTGGTGGACGACGGCATCCGCGTGCGCGCGCTGGCGCTGCGGCTCGAGGCCCACCGGCAGTCCTGGCGGGTCACCGCGCTCGAGATCGGCTGACGGCGCACACCCCCAGGGACGACGAACGCCGCCGACGGGAGATCCCGTCGGCGGCGTTCGTCGCTCTGCTGCCCTGTGCTCGACCGACCGGCCGCGCTCAGAGTCGCGCCATCAGCGCTTCTTCTGCTGCTTGGCCGCGCGGCGGCGTGCCTCGCGGTTGCCCGCATCCCCCGCGGCGGGCGCTGCGGGCGCGCCCGGCTCGTCGGCGGTGGGCGCCGAATCCGCCGAGACCCCGGTGTCGCCGTCGACCGACGGCGCGGAGTACTGCAGCGGGACCCGCCGCTCAGGACCGTCGATGCCCTTGGCGACCAGGCGCGGTCCGCTGCCCGCAGCAGCCGCGGCCGAGTCGGCCGTGAGCACCGGAGCGTCCTCACCCGCCGGCGCGTCGTCGGTCTGCACCTGGACCTGCAGGTTGTACAGGTAGCCGACCGTCTCCTCCTTGATGGCGTCGGTCATCGCGTTGAACAGCTGGAAGCCCTCGCGCTGGTATTCCACGAGCGGGTCACGCTGCGCCATCGCGCGCAAGCCGATGCCCTCCTTGAGGTAGTCCATCTCGTAGAGGTGCTCACGCCACTTGCGGTCGAGAACCGAGAGGGTGACGCGCCGCTCGAGCTGACGCATGTTCTCGGAGCCGATCTGCTCCTCGCGCTCGGCGTAGGCCACGTCCGCGTCCGACGCGAGCTCGCGCAGGATGAGGTCCGAGGTCAGGCGGGTGGGGCCACCGACCTCCTCGACGACGTCCTCGGGCGTGATCGTCACCGGGTAGACCGCGCGCAGCGCCGTCCACAGGGCGTCGAGGTCCCAGTCCTCCGGGCGCCCCTCGCCGGTCGCACCCTCGACGTACGCCGTGAGCACGTCCGAACGGAAGTGGCGGATCTGCTCGTGCAGGTCCTCTCCCTCGAGCACGCGGCGACGCTGCTCGTAGATGACCTCGCGCTGGCGGGACATGACGTCGTCGTACTTGAGGACGTTCTTGCGGATCTCGAAGTTGCGGGCCTCGACCTGCGACTGCGCGGACTGGATGCCGCGCGTGACGATCTTCGACTCCAGCGGCAGGTCCTCGGGGAAGCCCGCGCGCGTCATCATCGACTCCGCGAGGCCCGAGTTGAACAGGCGCATGAGGTCGTCCTGCAGCGACAGGTAGAACCGGGACTCGCCCGGGTCGCCCTGACGGCCGGAACGACCGCGCAGCTGGTTGTCGATGCGGCGCGACTCGTGGCGCTCGGTGCCGAGCACGTAGAGCCCGCCCAGCTCGACGACCTCGTCGTGCTCGGCCTTGACCGCCTCGCGCGCCTTCTCGAGCGCGCCCGGCCACGCGGCCTCGTACTCGTCGGCGTTCTCGGCCGGGTCCAGCCCGCGCGCGGCGAGGTCCGCGACCGCCATGAACTCGGCGTTGCCGCCGAGCATGATGTCCGTGCCACGGCCGGCCATGTTCGTCGCGACCGTCACGGCGCCCTTGCGACCGGCCTGCGCGACGATCGACGCCTCACGCGCGTGCTGCTTGGCGTTGAGCACCTCGTGCGGGACGCCGAGCTTGCGGAGCTTGGTCGACAGGAGCTCGGACTTCTCGACGCTCGTCGTGCCGACGAGCACCGGCTGGCCCTTCGCGTGCCGCTCGACGATGTCCTCGACGACCGCGTCGAACTTGCCGCTCTCGCTCTTGTAGACGAGGTCCTTCTGGTCGATGCGCTGCATCGGACGGTTCGTCGGGATCGGGACGACACCGAGCTTGTACGTGCCCTGGAACTCGGCCGCCTCGGTCTCGGCCGTACCGGTCATGCCCGAGAGCTTGCCGTACAGACGGAAGTAGTTCTGGAGCGTGATCGTGGCGAGCGTCTGGTTCTCCGCCTTGATCGCCACGCCCTCCTTGGCCTCGATGGCCTGGTGCATGCCCTCGTTGTAGCGGCGCCCCGGCAGGATGCGGCCGGTGTGCTCGTCGACGATCAGCACCTCGCCGTTCATCACGACGTAGTCCTTGTCGCGCTTGAACAGCTCCTTGGCGCGGATCGCGTTGTTGAGGAACCCGATGAGCGGCGTGTTGAGCGACTCGTACAGGTTCTCGATGCCGAGGTAGTCCTCGACGCGCTCGATCCCGGGCTCGAGGACGCCGATCGTGCGCTTCTTCTCGTCGACCTCGTAGTCGCGCTCCGCCTGCAGACGCCGTACGACCTTGGCGAACTCGCCGTACCAACGGTTCGCGTCGCCGGACGCCGGGCCCGAGATGATCAGCGGCGTACGGGCCTCGTCGATGAGGATCGAGTCGACCTCGTCGACGATCGCGAAGTTGTGCCCGCGCTGCACGAGCTCGTCCGTGCTCCACGCCATGTTGTCGCGCAGGTAGTCGAAGCCGAACTCGTTGTTCGTGCCGTACGTGATGTCCGCGGCGTACTGCTCACGACGCTCGGCCGGCGTCATGGTGCCCATGATGCAGCCGGTCGTCAGGCCCAGGAAGCGGAAGACGCGGCCCATGAGCTCGCTCTGGTAGCTCGCCAGGTAGTCGTTGACCGTGACGACGTGCACGCCCTTGCCGGTCAGCGCGTTCAGGTAGGCCGGCGCGGTGGCGACCAGGGTCTTGCCCTCACCGGTCTTCATCTCGGCGATGTTGCCGAGGTGCAGCGCCGCGCCGCCCATGAGCTGGACGTCGAAGTGCCGCTGCCCGAGGGTGCGCCGCGACGCCTCACGCACGGCCGCGAAGGCCTCCGCGAGGATGTCGTCGAGCGTCTCCCCCTCGGCGAGGCGCGCCTTGAACCGGTCGGTCTCCTCGCGGAGCTCCGCGTCGGTGAGGGACTCGAACGCATCCTCCAGGGCGTTGACCTGCTGGGCGACGCCCGACAGCTTCTTGAGGATCCGGCCCTCACCGAGCCGCAGGACCTTCTCGAGAATCGCTGACACGCATGACTCCTGGTGTAGATGTCCCGGGCTCGGACGGCGCGGGGTGGCGCGGGAGCCCGGCGGCGTCGCCGAGCGCGACCATCCTAGGCGAGGCGGACGCGCGTGGGCGCAGCACGACCACAGCCGAGACGAGCAAGATCGCTCCGAGCACCCCGAAGAGCCCCAGGTGCTCGTCCCGCAGCGCCACCGCGAGCACCGCGGCGGTCACCGGCTCGAGCAGCGAGAGCAGCGTCGCCGACGTCGCGGGGACGGTGCGCAGGCCCGTGAAGTAGGCGCTGTAGGCGGCCGCCGTGGGCACCACGGCGAGGTACACGAGCCACGCCCACCCTGCGCCGTCGGTGGGGAGCTGCAAGCCGCCGGGGCTCGCGAGCGCGTACGGCACGAGCAGCAGTCCGCCGAGGGTGAACGCGAGCGCGGTGACCGCGAGCCCGTCCAGTCCGGGGACCGGCTGCGCGTTCACGCCGGTGATCCCCGCGAACGCGGCGGCCGCGACGAGCGCGAGGGTGATGCCCCACGGGTCGACCGCGTGGCTCGGGTCCTGACCGAGCACGAGCGCCCCGAGCCCGGACAGCGCCAGCACGAGCGCCGACGTCGTCGTCCGCGACGGCCACGACCGGGCCCGCACCGCCGTCACCCCCGCGACGAGCAGCGGAGCCGTGCCGAGCGTGACGAGCGTCGCGACCGCCACGCCCGCGCGCTCGACCGCCTCGAAGTACGCGGCCTCGAACGCGGCGATGAGCACCGCGGTCGCGACGACCCGCGTGACCGCCGGGCGGGAGCGCGGCAGCCCGCGCAGCCGGCCGAGCGCCGCCAGCGCGACGAGCAGGGCACCTCCCCCGCCGAGGAGGCGGTAGTCCGCGACGGCGCCTGACGACAGCCGTGCGGCGTCGCCGAGCTCGGCGCCCGCCAGCCCACCGGTCCCCCACAGCACGCCCGCGAGCGCGACCAGGACGAAGTCGGACCGGCGCGTCACCCCACGGCCCCGGCTGTGCCCGCGGGGCCGGCCGACGGTCGCACCGCCCGGGTGAGCGCGGGTACCAGGTCCCCGCCGACGCCGTCCGCGCCGAACGTGATCTCGTCGAGCCCGGTCCATCGCGCCACGAGCCAGAGCTCGTCCGCGAGCGCCCGCGCGACCTCGTCGTCGCCCGGCGCCCCCTGCCGGTCGCGCGCGCCGGGTGCGCGGTGCGCGGCCTGCACGACGAGCCGGCCGGTCGCGCGGTCCGCCTTGAGGTCGACGAGCGCCTCGATGGCGTCACCCAGCAGGAACGGCAGCACGTAGTAGCCCCACTGCCGCTGCGCCTGCGGGACGTAGATCTCGATCCGGTACCGCAGGCCGAACAGCTCCTCGAGCCTGCGACGTTCGAAGACGAGCGGGTCGAACGGGCTCAGCAGCGCGGCGCCGGTCGCGCGGCGCGGCACGCGCGCCTCGACATGCCGGTACACCTCGCGGTCCCAGCCCGCCACCTGCGCGGGGACCAGGACGCCGTCCGCGACGAGCGAGCTCACCGCGCGCTGGGCGCGGGCGGTCGAGAGCCGGAAGTAGTCGGCCAGGCAGCGCAGCGTCCCGATCCCGTGCGCGCGGGCCGAGATCTCGACGAGCCGGCGCACGGCCTCCTCGTCGTCCGGCACCTGCCGAGCGGCCACGTCGCTCGGCAGGACGCGCTCGGTCAGGTCGTAGCGCCGCTCGAACGCCGGCGTGCGCCCCGCGACCGCGACCTCGCCCGCGAAGAAGAGGTACTCGAGCGCGCTCTTGGCCACGGTCCAGTTCCAGCCCCAGGCACCCGTCTCGCGCGGGAAGCGCTCGGCGAACAGCTCGTGCGCCTGCTGCGAGGTGACCGGCCCGCGATCGGCGACCATCGTGCGGACCTCGTCGAGCACAGGGGACTCCCGCAGCGGCACACCCTCGACGACTGAGGCGCCGTACCGCTCGCGATCCGCGCGCCGCCGCCACTCGAGCAGCTGGTACGTCGTCGGCGGGACGTAGGAGGCCACGTGCGCCCACGACTCCATGAGACGGCGCGGCGCACGCGACGCCGCCCGGTCGAGCAGCGCGACGTCGTACGGGCCGAGGCGGGAGAACAGCGGCACCTGGTGCGCACGCGCGAGGACGTTCACGGAGTCGATCTGCAGCAGGCCCACCCGGTCGATGACCTGCTGCACCTGCCGGATCGTGATCGGGCCGTCCGGGCGCGGCCGGTGCAGGCCCTGCGCCGCGAGCGCGATGCGCCGCGCCTGGGCGAGCGTGTACCGCTCGGGGACCGGGACCGGCGTCGGTGCCGACGTACGCGTTGGCGTGACCACGAGGACATCCTGCCCTCCGGGTCCGACATCGCCCCGACTCCGCACGCAGCCGACGGTCCCGGGCGCAGCGCGGGGCCCGGGCACGACGACGCCCGGCCGGGAGAAGGACACCGGCCGGGCGCGTCAGTCGCGGTGGCGCCTGCGAGGCGCGCGGGTCACCCGACCCGCGCCTGCGCAGACACCGGGGTGTCGAGCTTGATCACGCCGTAGCTCCACCCGCGCCGCCGGTAGGCGACCGCGGGCTGCGCGGTCTCCGCGTCGACGAACAGGAAGAAGTCGTGCCCGACCAGCTCCATCTCGTACAGCGCGTCGTCGATCGTCATCGGCAGCGCCTGGTGCGTCTTCTCCCGGATCACCACGGGCGAGTCACCGAGGGTGACCTCGGTGGTGCCGTCGGCTGCGACGGCGGACTCTTGCACGGGTGGCTCCTCCTGAGGCGGTCGCACGTCGACCGGCGTGAGCGGAGTGTGGTTGCGGTGGTCCTTGCGACGGTCGCGCGTCCGTCGCAGGCGCTCGAGGAGCTTGGTGAGCGCGAGGTCCAGTGCTGCATACCTGTCATCGGCGCACGCCTCGGCGCGGATCACGGGCCCCTTGTCGATGACGGTGAGCTCGACCCGTTCCGAGCTGTCCGCCTGCCGGGGGTTCGTCTCGTGCGAGACGAGGACGTCGATCCGCTGGGCGCGGGGGGCCAGCTGCTCGATCTTCGAGAGCTTGTCCGTCAGGTGCGCCCGAAACTTCGGGGACACCTCGGTGCGCCGGCCGGCAACCACGATCTCCATGTGAGCCTCCTGGGAGGTGAGGGGCGGCGGCTCGCCGCCCGGTGTCTGCGGTCGTGGCCCTCGAGAGGGCCGCTTCGGGCATCACCTCCTCCACGCGCCGGCCGGTCCGAGGACCGTCCCGTGCGACGTCGGCTCGGACTGACACGCTAACCCCGCCGAGGTCGCATCACCACTGTGCGCTCGCCGGACGCGCCGAAGTCAGGCTGAAGGTCCCGGGATCACCCGTTCAGAGCACCGGGGCCGGGCGTGGACGCGAGCGTCACGGCCGCCACGGGCAGCGCGCCGGCCGAGGTGAGCGCACGCGCCGCGGCGGCGAGCGTCGCCCCGCTCGTGAGCACGTCGTCGACGAGCACGACGAGCCGCCCGTGGACGGCCGCTCCGTGCCGGGACGCCACGCGCACCCGGCCGAGTCGTGCGCGGTCCCGGACCCCGAGGCCCACCTGGTCCGTGCCGTCGCGGAGCAGCACCCGCGCGCGGTGCGCGACGAGTCCCGTCGACCGCAGCCCGTCCACCACACCGTCCGCGAGCTCGTCGACGTGCGCGAAGCCGCGCCGCCGGAGAGCGGCACGCGTCGACGGCGCGGGGACGACGAGCACGCTCGTGCCCGGCACCAGCGCCGCGAGCGAGGCCACGCCGGGCGGGCCGACGACCAGGGCGGACCCGAGGCGGGACGCGCACGCCACGAGCGGCCGCGTCAGGTCGCGGCGCCCGCGGTCCTTCCAGGCGATGACGGCCGCACGCACCACGCCGACGCAGTCCGCGAGCGTCAGCACGGGCAGCGGCGCGGCGTCGAGCGGGTCGAGCCGGCCCGCGCGCTGCTCGCAGCGCCACGGCTCGCGGTCGAACGCCGCGCGGCACGGCGGGCACCACGCCTCGTCGTCCCGGCCGCAGCCCGCGCACTGCACGGGCAGGACGAGACCCGCGAGCTCGTGCCATACCTCGCGCAGGCCCGCCGCGATCCGCGCACGTCGCTCGCACGACGCGCGGCGCCCTGTGCCCTGCCCGACCCGACCCATCCCGCGATCGTGCCGTCCACCCGGCCGCCGCGGGCCGCGCACCCTCGACCTGGGGACGACGAGGGGTCACTTACGACCGGCCCGTCGTGTCGCTTTCGGGTGAAACGTGCCGGTCTGTACTGTGTGCGCCGACCGGTGGGCCGGCGACGGCCCGTCGGCGACCGACCGGACGACGACGGCGGCGGTGACCAGCAGCACCTGACCACGCGACGACGAGCCACCCGGAGGAGCCGACGATGCCGGCGAGAGCCAAGAACATCCTGATGTGGATCGTCGTGATCTTCCTCATCTACGCCGTGGTGCAGAACCCGGACAAGGCCGCCGACGTCGTGCGGTCGATCTGGGACTTCATCTACGACGCGTTCGCGGGGTTCGGGCGCTTCTTCAGCAACCTGGCGTCCTGACGGGCGCGGCGCCGACGCCCGACGGCGGGCCTCACGCGGACGGGAGGTGACGACGTGACGACGGACGACGCCACGCGCATCGTCATGACCCACCGGCTGCTGCGCCGGTACGTCCTGCCCGGCGAGCGCGTCGTGCTGGCGGCCCGCTGGCACTGGGCCAAGCTCGTCGAGCCCGCGGTGACGGCGTCCGTCGTGTTCTGCGTGTGCGGGTGGCTGACCTACGTCCTGCAGTCGTCGCTCGGCGACCGGGCGCTCGTGGTGTGGTGGTTGTGGGTGGCGGCGCTGCTGCGGTTCGGCTGGCTGCTGCTGGTGTGGCGCGTCGAGTGGTTCGTCGCGACCGACAAGCGGATGCTGCTGCTCACGGGCCTCGTGACCCACCAGATCGGCATGATGCCGCTGATGAAGGTCACCGACATGCGGTACTCGCGGTCGGTGCTGGGCCAGGTGCTCGGCTACGGGCAGTTCCTGCTGGAGTCCGCCGGGCAGGACCAGGCGCTGCGCCAGATCAACTGGGTCGCACGTCCCGACGCCACCTACCGCGACCTGTGCGCGCTGATCTTCACGCCAGCGGACATGCCGCCGTCGGACGGCGAGGACGACGCGGGTCCGCCCACGCGCCCGCGCCCGCGTCCCGACGGTTCGCGCCCGGACGGCCCACCCGGCTCGGTCCCACCCGGCTCAGCCCCACCCGGCTCGGTCCCGCCCGCGGTCGTGCCGGCACGGCCGAGCGGTGGCGGACGGCTCGCGGTCACCGCCGACCGCTGGGCCGAGCCCCTCGTCGTGTGGCCGACGCGCGACCACCCGTTCGACCCGGACGACACCCAGCCGCTGCGGGTTCCGCGGCGTGCCACGACCGACGCCGCACGCGTCGCACCCGTCGGACCCGTCGGACCCGTCGCCCCCGTCCCGCCCGGCACGGACGAGGACGAGTCGCACGAGCCGTCCTGGTACGTCTCGGAGCCGACCGCGCGGTTCGTCGACCTCCACGGTGCCCGGCACGACCCGGACACCGCAGACGACACCGACGACCGACAGGAGCCGCGCGAGCCGCGGGCGGATCAGCCGGGGTAGCTCGGGTCGCGCACGCCCTCGACGTCGGCCACCGTGGCCCACGTCGTGCCGACCAGCTTGTGCAGCACGCCGTCGGTGGTCGTGAGGTAGACGACCCGACCGCCCGCGAGCGCCTCGACGTCCGGCACCTCGGGCTCGGCGGTCGTCGGACCGAACACGGGCACGCGGTGCACCAGGAGCGTCTCGCCGTCGCTGCGCCCGACCACGCCGAGCACGGACTCGTCGAGCCAGACGACCTCGGTCGCGTCCTCGAGGACCGCGCCGACGCGCACGGGCTCGCCGAGCTTCTGCGGCGTCCCCTGCGCGTCGCGCACGACCGGGAACACGTTGACCCACACGCCGTCGGCCCCGCGGGACACCACGGCGAGCCGGGTCGCGTCGCGGGCCATCCGCACGGCGACCGTCGTGCGGCCCTCGAGCCACTCGGCGGGCACCACGAGCGGGTCCTCGCCGTCCTTGACCGCGATCACGCCCTCACCCGCCCGTGCCGTCCACACCCAGCCGAGCCGGTCCACGGACGGCGCGACGAGCGCAGGCCCCGGCACGAGCACCCGGGACTCGGCGTCGACGCGCGGCACGGTCACGAGCGAGCCGCCCGCGTCGAGCATGACGCGCAGGTCACCCTTCTCGTCGCGCGCGAGCGCCCGCGAGCCCGCCGGTAGCGGCGCGATCCCGTCGACCGCCGTGAGGCCGTCCTCACCGAGCGCGACGAGCTGGTCGTCCTGGATCATCTCGACCGGGCCGTCGGGCAGGCCGCCGCGCGGGATCTCCCGCTGCTCGACGAGCGGCACCGCACCGGCCGTGACCTTGACCCGGCGCACCCCGGCGACCTGGATCAGCGAGGCCTCGAACTGCGCGACGATGCTCGCCGTGTCGGCCTTGAGCAGGGTGTTGGCCGGGTCGAGCGGGACGAGCGCCGAGCCCGAGACGTCGATGACGACCGTCCCCGCCTGGAGCTGGACTCCCTCGGGGATCGCCGTCGTGACGGCGTCGCGCAACCACGGCGACGGGCCGACGAGCAGAGCGCGCGCGACCCAGGTCTGCAGGTTGTGCGCGGGGAACCAGCGGGTGTCGGGGACGAGCGACTCCCCGTCCGCGGACAGGAAGTACAGCGGCGTGGACCGGAACTGCTTGTCGAAGGACGCCGCGGACAGCACGAGCCCGTCGGGCGCCAGCGAGATGCGCCACTCACCCTGGACGCGCACGAGGTCGTAGGTGACCGCCGTGTCCGCGCCCTGCGGGGCCTCGGTGTAGCGCCCGTCGGCGTCCACGCGGGCCGCCAGGGGGACGGTCGCGGTCACGGAACGGGACCTCGTGTCGACGACGACCGGCGCCTCCGCGACGAGCACCTCGGTCAGCGGCTCCCACGTGCGCTTCACCGGACCGGTGAGGAACTCCCGCGCGGTCGCGAACTCGCTGTCGAACCCGGCCGCACCCGCGAGCTGGAAACCCTCGACGATCTGCTGCGGCGTGGCGCCGGGGCGCGGGCCCTCGGCGAGCACGTCGATGTCGCCGTTCTCGGTCACCGTCCCGTCGCCCTCGCGTACCGCGCCGGACGTCGGGATCGAGGTGCACGCCGCGAGCGCGAGCACGACGAGCGCGGCCAGCCCGGACGCCGCGAGGCGCACCGGACGCCGCGAGCGTGCGGCCCGGCTGCCGGACCAGGGCGTGCTCATCGGACCTCCTGGCGCTGGTGGGTGTCGGGAGGGTGCTGCTCGTCGACGAGGTCGGGCAGCGCCGCGGGGTCGGTGCGCGAGCGGGTCACGACCTGGGTCACGGGGTCGGGCGGCGCGGGCTCGTCGGGCACGAGGGGCAACGGCGAGTCCGTCAGCCGGATGCCCGCGCGGCGCGGCAGCGTGAGGCGGAAGCACGCGCCGCGACCGGGCCTGCCCCACGCCTCGAGCCAGCCGCCGTGCAGGTGGGCGTCCTCGAGCGAGATCGCCAGCCCTAGCCCCGTGCCGCCCGTGGTGCGCGCGCGTGCGGGGTCGGCGCGCCAGAAGCGGTCGAAGACGTGCAGCGCCTCCTCGGCGGTCATACCGACGCCGTGGTCGCGGACCGTGACCGCGACGGCGTACCGGTCCGCACCGACCGTGACCTGCACGGTGCTGCCCTCGGCGTGCTCGATCGCGTTGACGAGCAGGTTGCGCAGGATGCGCTCGACGCGCCTCGGGTCGATGTCCGCGATGCACTCGGACTGCGCCAGCTCGACGCTCAGCCACGAGCCGCGACGCCCCGCGAGCGGGAACGTGTGCTCCACGGCGGCCAGCACCACGTCGCGCACGTCGCGCGAGTCGGCGTCCAGGACGGCGGCGCCCGCGTCGAACCGGCTGATCTCGAGCAGGTCGGCGAGCAGGTCCTCGAACCGGTCGAGCTGCGTGGCGAGGAGCTCGGCCGACCGCTTGACCGCGGGGTCGAAGTCGTCGCGCGACGCGTGGATGACCTCGCCGGCCATCCGGATCGTCGTCAGCGGCGTGCGCAGCTCGTGCGACACGTCGGAGACGAACCGGCGCTGCAGCGCCGACAGCTCCTCCATGCGGCGGATCTGGTCCTGCAGGCTCGCGGCCATCTCGTTGAACGAGCTGGCGAGCGTGGCCATCTCGTCCTCGCCCCGCACCGGCATGCGTTCGGCGAGGTGACCGTCGGCGAGGCGCTCGGCGACCTCCGCGGCACGACGCACGGGGCGCACCGCCTGGCGCGTCACGAGCCACGTCATCCCGCCGAGCAGCGCGACGAGCGCGACGGCCGCCGCCGCGAGCGTGCGCAGCAGGAAGTCGAGCCGGTCCTGCTCGGCCTGCAGGCTGTAGAGGAAGAAGAGCTGGTAGGTCCCCGCGAACGGCACGTTGACGTCCTGGCCGACCATGACGGCGGGCTCGACGCGACCGCTCACCTCCCACGCGACGGACTGCCAGCGCTGGCCGCCCTCGGCCGTGGCCCGCTGCAGCTCGGGGCTGACCAACGGGATCAGCACGCGCGCGGACGCGGCGTTGCCGACGGAGTCCGCCGACGACTCCCCCGGCGCGCGCAGCAGGAACACCTCGCGCTCGCCCGCACCGCCCGAGCCCTGCACCGTGGCGACGTCCTGCAGGAGGCGCTGGACGTCGGGCGCGGTCTGCGCGTTCGACGAGTCGAACGTCTTCTGCGCCTGGCTGGTGCCGCGCGCGCTCTCGAGCAGCAGCTGCTCGACGCGCCCGGTGAACAGGCCGTCCTTCATGCGGTCGCCGACGTACAGCCCGATCGCGCCGAGCGCGACGAGGCCCATCGCGAGCGTCGTCGTGATGACGCGGACCTGCAGCGACGAGCGCCACGCGTGCGCCCAGCGCCGCAGCCGGCGCCCGGCCCGCGCCCGCACCAGGCGCCCGGTTCCCTTCAGCCGCGGCACCGCGGGCACCCCCCGGCGGGTACGACGAGCGTCACGTGGGCGTCACGCCCGCCTTGTAACCGACTCCGCGCACGGTCACGACGATCTCCGGCTGCTCCGGGTCGTTCTCGATCTTGCTGCGCAGCCGCTGCACGTGGACGTTCACCAGCCGCGTGTCGGCGGCGTGCCGGTAGCCCCACACCTTCTCGAGCAGGACCTCGCGCGTGAACACCTGCCACGGCTTGCGCGCGAGCGCGACGAGCAGGTCGAACTCGAGCGGCGTGAGCGAGACCGGACGGCCGCCGCGCTCGACGCGGTGCCCCGGGACGTCGATCGTGACGTCGCCGATCGTCAGGTGCTCGGGCGCGGGCTCGTCGGTCCGACGCAGGCGCGCACGGACGCGGGCGACGAGCTCCTTGGGCTTGAACGGCTTGGAGATGTAGTCGTCGGCGCCCGACTCGAGGCCGAGCACGACGTCCACGGTGTCGCTCTTGGCCGTGAGCATGACGATCGGGACCCCGGACTCGGCGCGGATCAGTCGGCACACCTCGTTGCCGTCCTTGCCCGGCAGCATGAGGTCGAGCAGGACGAGGTCCGGCTGGGTCTGCCGGAACACGCCCAGCGCCTCGTCGCCGTCCTCGCAGAAGACCGGGTCGAACCCCTCCGACCGCAGCACGATGCCGATCATCTCGGCGAGCGCGATGTCGTCGTCGACCACCAGCACACGTCCCTTCATGGCGGCATTGTCGCACCGTCCGCCGTGCACGCCGGGCGAAGCCGCGCGCGCGACCGGGTGGAACTACCGGCCGACGACCTGCGGCGTGGCACGATGAGGGCGCGCTCGGCCCCGCCGGGTGCGCAGGCAGGCCCGGGCGCGCGCCCGGCCCGGACGCGAGGGAGCCACGCCACGATGACGGGCCCGCAGGA
>NZ_LFKW01000068.1:0-1419 GCF_001040865.1 Cellulomonas sp. A375-1
CGCGCAGATCGGTGTGACGGGGTTGGCGGTCATGGGCCGTAACCTGGCGCGCAATTTTGCTCGGAACGGGTTCACGGTGGCGGTGCACAACCGGTCGTTCGCCAGGACGCAGTCGTTGGTGGCTGAGCATGGTGACGAGGGCGTGTTCGTGGCGTCGGAGTCGCTCGCGGGTTTCGTGGCGTCGTTGGAGCGGCCGCGCAAGGTCGTGGTGATGGTCAAGGCCGGCGCTGCCACGGATGCGGTGATCGACGAGCTGGTGCCGTTGCTGGAGCCGGGTGACATCGTCGTGGATGCGGGGAACGCGCACTTCCCGGACACGATCCGGCGGGAGGACGCGTTGCGGGCCCGGGGTCTGCATTTCGTGGGGTCGGGTGTCTCGGGTGGTGAGGAGGGTGCGTTGCTGGGCCCGTCGATCATGCCGGGTGGCACGCGTGAGTCGTATGAGAGCCTCGGGCCGATCTTGGAGAAGATCTCGGCGAAGGTCGACGGGGTGGCGTGCTGCACGTATGTGGGTCCTGATGGTGCGGGTCATTTCGTGAAGATGGTGCACAACGGCATCGAGTACGCCGACATGCAGCTGATCGCTGAGGCGTACGACCTGCTCAAGCAGGGGTTGGGTGCCACGGCCGGGGAGATCGGGCAGATCTTCGCGCGGTGGAACACCGGGGATCTGGAGTCGTTCCTGATCGAGATCACTGCTGAGGTGCTGCAGCACGTGGACGCGGCCACGGGGTCGGCGTTCGTGGACATCGTGGCGGACCAGGCCGAGCAGAAGGGCACCGGGCGGTGGACGGTGCAGAACGGTCTGGATCTGGGGGTGCCGATCACGGGGATCGCCGAGGCGACGTTCGCCCGGGCGTTGTCGGGTGGGGTCGCGCAGCGCGACGCGGCGCGTGGCACGTTGGTGGCCGATGTCGCGCCGTGGGCGCTCGAGGATCGTGAGGGGTTCGTCGAGGACGTGCGCCTGGCGTTGTATGCCTCGAAGGTCGTGGCCTATTCGCAGGGGTTCGATCAGATCGCGGCGGCCTCGGCGCAGTTCGGGTGGGACATCGACCGCGGGGCGATGGCGCGGATCTGGCGTGGTGGGTGCATCATCCGTGCCCGGTTCCTCAACCGCATCACCGAGGCCTACGAGCGCGACGCGGACCTGCCGCTGCTGCTCGCTGATGAGTACTTCACCGCCGCAGTGGGTGCCGGGGTCGGTGCGTGGCGGCGGATCGTGGCCGGTGCCGCGCTGCACGGGGTCCCCACGCCCGCGTTCTCCTCGTCGCTGGCGTACTACGACGGGGTGCGCGCCGAGCGACTGCCCGCCGCGCTGATCCAGGCCCAGCGCGACTTCTTCGGCGCCCACACCTACCGGCGCACCGACCGCGACGGTTCGTTCCACACCCAGTGGTCCGGCGACCGCACCGAGCAGGA
>NZ_LFKW01000069.1:0-1242 GCF_001040865.1 Cellulomonas sp. A375-1
GGGCTCGTCGACGCGGGGGGCCGGGACCTGCGTCATCAGTGCTCGACGTCCTCGACGCGCGCGAGCCGGGCCGAGGCGTAGGACTGCATCGGCTGGCCGAAGGCCGCCAGGTCCTGCGCCCACATGAGCTCGCCGTTGACCAGGCCGTACAGCCGCGTGGCCGCGCTGACCTCGGCGCCCGACGAGGTCCGGGCGATGAGGTCGGAGGCCAGGTCGACCCGGCCGTTGCCGACCGCCCCGACGTACACCGCGACGTGCCCGGACGGGTCCGCGAGCAGGACCTCGACGGGGAACTGCTCGTCGGTCAGCCCCTCGGGCCGCTCGGGCGGGACGCGCCAGTAGCCGGACTCCGTCGACCAGACGGGGCCGTCGTGCAGTGGCGGGTCGGCGGGCTCGTCGGCGGCCGCGGCCTCGTCGAGCGCCGACGCGTCGTCGGGTGCGACGACCAGCCGGATGGTCGAGGTGTAGGACAGGTACGGCCCGCCGTCGTGGTCGAAGACGACGTCCTGGACGAACGCGGTCTCCTCGACCCCGGGGTAGCCGACGACTCCCTCACCCGACCACCGCCCGACGAGCCAGGCGAGCGGGTAGACCTCCGGGGCGAGCCCTTCGGGCAGGACGAACGCCATGAGTGTTGCCTTCCGATCCGGGTCCTGCGGTGCTCGCGGCGACGGGGCCGACGAGGCGAGGCGGACCTTGAGCGTGTCGTCTGTGGGTCAGCGCTGCGACTTGAACAAGCGGAGCACCACGAGCCCCGCCGTCCAGGCGATCGCGAGCGTCGTGAGGACGAGCAGACCGATGAAGAACCCCTCGAGCGCTGTCATGCGCCGATCCTAACGATCCCGGGGCGCTTCGCCGGTCCCGACGGCGACGAGACGCGTCACACCGTCCCGGCCGGTTCCCCGGCCCGGTCGCCGTCAGCCGACGAGCACGCGCCCGACGACGTACACGAGGATCCCCGTCACGGTCACGGGAAGCACGATCGCCGCGACCGAGGGGAGCTTGCGCGCGAGCGACTCGAGCGCGTCGAACAGCACGTGCAGCGACGAGATCAGCACCCCGACGGCAGCGCCCAGGACGAGCCCGGCGAGGACGTCGATGTCCGGCAGCAGCAGCGTGGCTAGCACGCCCGCGAGCGTCGAGGCCGCGGTGGTCACCAGCGCGCCGCGCCACGACGACAGGGGCAGGGCGACGACAGCCGCACCGACCGCGAGCGCGAGCGCCCCCACGACGACGATGGGC
>NZ_LFKW01000069.1:1499-23279 GCF_001040865.1 Cellulomonas sp. A375-1
GGCAGGCTCGCGAGCGAGGGCCAGCCGACCGCGAACGCGAGCGCGAGGAGCGCGGCGAGCACCGTGACGGGCAGGCCGCCGACGTAGCCGGCGACGGCGACGAGCGCGGCGAGGGCAGCGGTGACGACCGCTCGGGTGGCGAGCAGCACGGGGACTACCGCCCGGCCTCGGCCGCCGCGAGGGCGCGACGCGCCGGCGCGGGGGCGGGCACGACGCGGGGCGTCGCGGTCAGGACCTGGGGGAGCACGGCCGACAGTCTCGCAGATCATGCGCGCCGGGCTCGTGACCCGCGCGGGAGGTCCGCCCCGTGAGGCGCCCCGACACGCGCCTGACGTGCGCGTGGGCACGCCTGCGGACACTGCCACGACCAGGCCGGGGCACGCGGTAGCGTGTCCCCACTCGCCGCAGGGAGGTTCCACGGTGGCAGACCTTCTGCTCCTGACCCCGGCGTCCGGTGGATCGGCACAGGTGCTGCCGGCGCTCGGGCTGCTGTCCCACCGCGTGCGCGTGCTGCCCGTCGAGCCGTCCGCGCTCGTCGACGCCCCGGACGCGGACATCGTCGTGCTCGACGCGCGCCGCGACCTGGTCACCGCGCGCACCACGTGCCGCCTGCTGCGCGCCACGGGTCTGGCGGTCCCGCTGGTCCTGGTGCTCACCGAGGGCGGGCTGACCGTGGTGACGGCCGAGTGGGGCGCCGACGACATCGTGCTCGACTCCGCGGGCCCGGCCGAGGTCGAGACCCGGTTCCGGCTCGTCATGGAGCGCGCCGCGGTCGCGGGGTACGACGACGCGCCGCAGGAGATCTCGTCGGGCGAGCTCACGATCGACGCGGGCGGCTACACCGCACGTCTGCGCGGTCGCCCGCTCGACCTCACCTACAAGGAGTTCGAGCTCCTCAAGTACCTCGTGCAGCACCCGGGCCGCGTGTTCACCCGCGCCCAGCTCCTGCAGGAGGTCTGGGGCTACGACTACTACGGGGGCACGCGCACCGTCGACGTGCACGTGCGGCGCCTGCGGGCCAAGCTCGGCCCCGAGCACGAGCAGCTCATCGGGACGGTCCGCAACGTCGGCTACCGCTTCGACCCACCCAAGGACCGGCGCCCGGCGGGGGACCGCGACAGTGTCACCGAACCCGCGGTCTGACCACGGGCAGCAGCACGACGAGCCGGCCACGCCCGGAGGCCGGACCGCGCTGTTCTCGCGGCTGACGCCCGGCAGCGAGCGCAACCTCGCCGACACCCTGCGCGGCGAGCGCGCCGGTGGCGTGCTGCTGCTCGTCGGCGCCGTCGTCGCGCTCGTCTGGGCCAACGCGTGGCCCGCGGCCTACGACGCGGTGTCGCAGACCGTGGTCGGCCCGAGCGCGCTGCACCTGGACCTCACGCTCGCGCAGTGGGCGACCGACGGCCTGCTCACGGTGTTCTTCTTCGTGGTCGGCCTCGAGCTCGCACGTGAGCTGACCGTGGGGGAGCTGCGGCACCCCGCGACGGCGGCGGTCCCGATCGTCGCGGCCGTCGGCGGCATGATCGTGCCCGCGGCGCTCTACCTCGCGGTCAACGCAGGACGCGCGGGCGGCGCGACCGAGGGATGGGCGGTGCCCACCGCGACCGACATCGCGTTCGCGGTCGCGGTCCTCGCGCTCGTCGGACGCGGCCTGCCCCCCGCGCTGCGGGCCTTCCTGCTCACGCTCGCGGTGGTCGACGACCTGCTCGCGATCCTGGTGATCGGCACGGTCTACACGGAGTCGCTCGACCTGGTCGCGCTGCTCGGCGCGCTCGCGTGCGTCGGGGTGTTCGCGTGGCTCGTCCGGCGGCACCGGGTCAACGGGTGGCTGCTCGTGCCGCTCGGGGTCGCCGCGTGGGCGGCGCTGCACGCGTCGGGCGTGCACGCGACGCTCGCGGGCGTGGCCCTCGGGCTCGTCGTGCCCGCGAGCCCGGCCGCGACCGCGCGGGCGCACGGGCTCGCGGCGCTGCCCGAGCAGTCGCTCGCCGAGCGCTGGGAGCACCGGTGGCGGCCGCTGTCGGCCGGGTTCGCGGTGCCCGTGTTCGCGCTGTTCGCGGCAGGCGTCGCGGTCTCGGCGGACGTGCTGGCCGATGCCGTGAGCGACCCCGTCGCGCAGGGCGTGGCCCTCGGGCTCGTCGTCGGCAAGCCGCTCGGGATCGTCGCCGCGACGTGGGCCGTCGCGACGTTCACGCGCGCACGGCTCGCACCGGGCCTCGGCTGGGGCGACGTGCTCGGCGTGGGTCTCGTCGGCGGGATCGGGTTCACCGTGTCGCTGCTGGTCGCCGAGCTCGCGTTCGGCCCGGGGTCGCCGCACGACGAGCACGCCGTCCTCGCCGTGCTCGTCGCGTCCCTCCTCGCGGCCGTCACCGGCGGTACGGTGCTCGCAGCGCGCGGTCGACGCCGGCTGCGCACCGATCCGGCCGGGACGGCGTCCGACCCGGTCCCTGACGAGCCCGACGGGCACCGCCAGCCGCACCCGTCACCGCCGAACGGATAGGTTCACGACGATGACTGCCGTCGACTCCGCCACGCTCCTGCTCGACGGGCCGTGGCAGCACCGGTTCGTCGCCGCCAACGGCGCACGGTTCCACGTGGCGGTCGCCGGTCCTGACGACCGCGACGTCCCCCTCGTCGTCCTGCTGCACCCCGTGCCCCAGTTCTGGTGGGCCTGGCGGCACCAGCTCACCGCGCTCGCCGCGGCCGGCTACCGCGTGGCCGCGCTCGACGTGCGCGGCACGGGTGGCTCGGACAAGCCCCCGCAGGGGTACGACGTGCCGACGCTCACGGCCGACGTCGCCGGTGTCATCCGCTCGCTCGGGGCGAGCTCGGCGGTCGTCGTCGGGTGCGGGACCGGCGGCACGATCGCGTGGGCGATGCCCGCGCTGCAGCGGGTCGCGACGACCGCGGTGGCCGTGCTGTCCTCGCCCCACCCGCTCGACGCGATGCGCCGGCCGCTGGGGTCGTTCCGGCCCGCGGCCGTGCGCCGCCTCGGGTTCGTCCAGCTGCCGTCGTTGCCCGAGCGGGCGCTCGCGCGCGGTGACCTCGCGCGCCACCTGCTCGCCGAGTGGGGCGGCGGCCCCTGGCTCGACCGGGACACCGAGCGCACGTACCTCGAGGCGCTGCGCGTCCCGTTCGCCGCGCACTCCCAGCTCGAGCAGCTGCGCTGGCTGGGCCGGTCCGGTCCGCGGCCCGACGGTCGGCGCTTCCTGGCCGCGCTGCGCACCGCCCGCCCCCTGCCCGTGCTGCACCTGCACGGCGGCCGCGACGGGCTCGTGCCGGCCCACGCCGTCGCGCTCGGGCGCGAGGCCGCGGCGCTCGTCGGCCCGGACTACACCTACGAGCTCGTCGCGGACGCGGGGCACTTCCTGCCCGAGCAGGCCACCGAGCACGTCAACCGGACCCTGCTCACCTGGCTCGCGCGGGTCGCGCCGCTCTAGCCGGCCCTGCCGCTCTGGCCCGTCGTGGCCGGCTCAGCCCTTGAGCAGCGCCGCCGCGCGAGCCGGGTCGGTCTCCCCCGTGCCGTACGACGGGCACAGGGCGGCGACCGGGCACGCACCGCACGCCGGGCGACGCGCGTGGCACGTCCGGCGGCCGTGGAAGATCAGCCGGTGGCAGGCCATGGTCCAGTCCTTGCGCGGCAGCAGCGTGCCGAGCTCGCGCTCGACGACGAGCGGGTCCTCGCTGGTCGTGTAGCCGAGCCGCCGCGACAGGCGCAGGACGTGGGTGTCGGTCGTGATGCCCGGCACCCCGAACGCGTTGCCGAGCACGACGTTCGCGGTCTTGCGGCCCACGCCCGGCAACGACACGAGGTCCTCGAGCCGGCCGGGCACCTGCCCGTCGAACCGCTCGAGCAGCGCCTGCGACAGGCCCGTGACGGCACGCGCCTTGGCCCGGAAGAAGCCCAGCGGCTGCAGGATCGCCTCGAGCTCGTCGGGCGCGGCGGCCGCGAGCTCGGCCGGGCCGGGGTAGCGCGCGAACAGCTCAGGCGTCGTCGCGTTGACCCGCACGTCCGTCGTCTGGGCCGACAGCACGGTCGCCACCAGGAGCGTGAAGGGGTCCGCGAAGTCGAGCTCGCAGCGCGCGTCCGGGTACCGCTGCGCGAGCAGCCGGTCGACTCGTCGTGCGCGGCGCGTGCGCGCCAGAGGGCTCTCCACCTGGTCCGACGTCCGCCTCGTCACCCGGGCAGCGTACGACTCCCCTCCGACACGACCGTGACCGCCGCGTGACCGCGCCGCGACACCTTCGTGACACGCCGACGATCGGGTGGCCGTCCCGTCGTGTCATTGCTCCCAGGGAGTGATCTGCGCGACACGACGGGACGGAACACTCAAGAAGGACGTCCCATGAGCCGTAGGTGACTAGGTGCAGCGGGACGGAGAACAGCCACGATGACTCCTGGCGGCGACCACAAGGTGCGCAGTCTCCGACTCGACCGCCGAGCACTGCGGGCCGAGAAGGCCCGCGTGGGCTGGTGGCGGCGACTCGTGCGCGCGCGCATCGACCTCGCGGTGGCCGGCGCGGCGCGCCCCGACCCGCTCGGTGAGGACGTCGCGTTCCAGCTGCCCCTCGACGTCTCGCTCGCGGTGCCGCAGATGGGCGAGCTCGTGCGCCTCCTGCCCGACCCGGCCCCGGCCGACGTCGCCGAGCTGGACCGCCTGCGCGCGCTGGACGACCGGCTCGCGTCCTACGAGCGGGGCGTCACCGACGCGCTCGCCCGCGCCACGGACAGCCTGATCTCCCGCCTCGCGGACGACCCGACGAGCGGCGGCGACCTCCTCGCAGGTCCGCCGACGCGGCGGTGACCGCGCGCTCCGAGGAGACACCCGCGCGCGATGCGGCAGACTGTGGCGTGGATCTCGCCGCCCGGGCCCCGGTGCGGCGGGTGCGGTCCAGCGGTTCAGAGTGAGAAGGAGCGACCGTGGCTGAGGACGTCGTGCTGTCGGCACCGTTGTTCGTGGGTCTCGACGAGGAGTCGGCGCTCGCGCTCGTCGCGAACATGACCCCGATCGAGGCGGTACGCGGCGACGTGCTGTTCCATGAGGGCGAGCCGGGCGACCGGCTCTACATCGTGCGCGACGGCAAGATCAAGCTCGGCCGGCGCTCGAGCGACGGTCGCGAGAACCTGCTTGCGGTGCTCGGTCCGGGCGAGATGTTCGGCGAGCTCTCGATGTTCGACCCGGGCCCGCGCACGGCGACCGCGACGGTCGTCGCCGACGCGGCGCTGCTCGAGCTCGACCACGACGAGCTGGTCCGCTGGCTCGCGGACAAGCCCGGCGTCGCCCGGCACCTCCTGCAGGCCCTGGCCCGCCGCCTGCGCCGCACCAACGAGGCGCTCGCCGACCTCGTCTTCTCCGACGTCCCCGGCCGTGTCGCCAAAGCTCTGCTCGACCTCTCGACGCGGTTCGGCGAGCAGGTCGACGAGGGCGTGCGCGTGGCTCACGACCTCACGCAGGAGGAGCTCGCGCAGCTCGTCGGCGCGTCGCGCGAGACCGTCAACAAGGCGCTCGCCGACTTCGCCGCACGCGGCTGGGTGCGGCGTGAGGGCCGTGCCGTCGTGCTGCTCGACGTCGACCGCCTGGAGCGCCGCGCGCGCTGACCGCCTGACGACGCGAACGGCCCGGACGAGAGCTCGTTCGGGCCGTTCTGCGTTCGCGGGCCCTGCAGTGACGGGGTGTCAGTCCCGCGCGGGTCGGTCCGCGGGGGTCAGTCCGCGAGCTCGACGACGATCTCGACCTCGACGGGCGAGTCGAGCGGCAGCACCGCGACACCGACCGCGGACCGGGCGTGCACGCCCGCCTCGCCCAGCACGTCGTGCAGCAGCAGGCTCGCGCCGTTGATCACCGTGGGCTGGGCCGTGAAGGACGGGTCGCTCGCGACGAAGCCGACCACCTTGACCACGCGCGCGATCCGGTCGAGCGCGTCCGCGCCGGCCGGGCCGCCCTCGCGCTCGACGAGCGCGGCGACGGCCGCCAGCGCGTTCAGCGCCGCCGTGCGCGCAAGCGCCGCGCCCTCGTCGGCCGACACGTCCGCCCCCACCTTGCCGGTGGCGACGAGAGCGCCGTCGACGAACGGGAGCTGGCCCGAGGTGTGCACGTGACGTCCGGTGCGCACCGCGGGCACGTACGCCGCGACGGGCGCCGCGACCGAGGGGAGCGTCAGCCCGAGCTCGGCGAGCCGCTGTGCGGCTCCCATCAGGACTCCAGCGGCCGCTTGAGGTACGCCACCAGGCCGTCGCCGGGGCCCGGGACCACCTGCACGAGCTCCCAGCCGTCGGAGCCCCACTGGTCCAGGATCGCCTTGGTCATGTGGATGATGAGGGGGACGGTCGCGTACTCCCACTTGGTCGCCATGGCCACACCCTAGCCAGCCGACGAGCGCGCGGTCAGCCCACGTTCACCGGACCGCGTCCTCGCCGCCCGGGTCCGCGGTGGGTCCGCAGTCGGCGCGTGTCAGCCGCGCCGGTCAGCTCGGGACGAGCTCGCCCGTGGGCACGAGCTCCGACCACCACGAGCGCACCTCCGGCCGCCGCCGCAGCAGCGCACGCCGCTCGCGCTCGGTCATGCCGCCCCACACCCCGAAGTCCATCCGGTTGTCGAGCGCGTCCGCGAGGCACTCGAGCCGCACCGGGCACTGCTGGCACACCGAGCGCGCGTCCCGCTGGGCGGAGCCCTCGACGAACAGCGCGTCGGGCGAGACGCTCCCAGAGCCACATGCCGCAGACGCGGTCCAGTGGCCGTCCTTGGTCGCTGTCACCCGCGCTCCCCCTGTTGCGTCGTCGCCGTTGGTTCGCCACGACCTTGCGCAATAGCACGCAAGCGTGGTTGTTTGCCCGAAAACTAGCGTGCGACCAGGTCTGTTGACGAGACTCCGTTCGGGTCATCCCGAGGTGTGGACGCGCTCCCGCAATCGGGTGATCGTGCTGCGCAGCCCTCCGGAGCGGTCCCGCATCACGTCGTCCAGGACGTTCGTCCTGGTTGTGCAGGTCCGGTGCAGGCTGCCGGACCTCGCCCCGGGACGGCGGTGGGGCACAGGAGTGCCGACTACCCTGGCGGGCATGCCGAAGACTGCCCGCGGACGAGGTCGACAGGTCAACGCCTTCCAGGCGCTGGCCCTCCTGCTGTCCTTCGTGCTCGTCGCGGGGCTCGGTGGAGTGCTCGCCGCAGGTCTCGCACTGCCCGGCGTCGCGATCGCGAACGGCATCACCGAGATGTCGCAGACCGCGTTCGACGACCTGCCGACCGAGCTCGACGAGGGCGCCCTGCCGGAGAAGTCGCGCATCCTCGCCTCGGACGGCACCCTGCTCGCCACGTTCTTCAACCAGGACCGTGTCGTGGTCCCGCTCGACGAGGTCGCGGAGATCATGCAGCAGGCGGTCATCGCGACCGAGGACCGCCGGTTCTACGAGCACGCGGGCGTCGACGTCATGGGCATGGTGCGCGCCGCGGCGCGCAACGCGATGGACGACGACTCGCAGGAGGGCGCGTCGACCCTCACGCAGCAGTACGTCAAGAACGTGCTGATCGAGGGGGCCGACTCCGCCGAGACCGACGCCGAGAAGCAGGCCGCGATCAACGAGGCGCGCGCGAGCAAGGGCACGGCCGGCATCGCGCGCAAGCTCCGCGAGGCCAAGCTGGCGATCACGCTCGAGAAGCGGATGTCGAAGGACGAGATCCTCGAGAAGTACCTCAACATCGCGCAGTTCGGCTCGTCGGTGTGGGGCGTCGAGTCCGCCTCGCAGCGCTACTTCGGGATGCGCGCGGTCAAGCTCGACTACCTGCGCGCCGCGACCATCGCCGGGATCACCAAGTCGCCGTCGTACTGGGACCCGACCCTGCACCCGGAGCGCGCGGAGAAGCGCCGCAACGTGGTGCTCGGTCTCATGCTGCGCGAGAAGTACATCACTCAGAAGGAGTACGACGAGGGCAAGGCGATCCCGATCGAGGACACCCTCAACGTCCAGACGCCCAAGCTCGGCTGCATGTCCGCCAACGGCTCCGTGGCCGGCGCCGGCTACTTCTGCGACTACGTCACCAAGGTCATCCGCAACGACGAGGCGTTCGGCGACACGCAGAAGAAGCGTCTGCGGCTCCTGTACCGCGGCGGTCTGACGATCTGGACGACGCTCGACAAGACGATGCAGGCGGCCGCCGACAAGGAGGTCAAGGCCGGCATCCCGGTCGACGACCCCTCGGGGATCGGCACCGCGATGGTCGTCGTGGAGCCCGGGACGGGCCAGATCAAGGCGATGGCCCAGAACCGCGTCTACAACAACACGCAGGACCACGGCGACCGCGAGACCGCGGTGAACTTCAACACCGACAACGCGTACGGCAGCGCCTCGGGCTTCCCGCCCGGCTCGACCTTCAAGCCGTTCACGCTGCTGCAGTGGCTCAAGGAGGGCCACGCGCTCGGCGAGACGATCAACGGCACCAAGCTGAAGTACAACCTCTCGGAGTTCAACGCGCCCTGCACGAACCTCACCGGCTCGTGGGAGTTCGGCAACGCCGAGGGCAAGGGCAGCGTGATGACCGTGCTGCAGGCCACGATGAACTCGGTGAACTCGGGCTACGTCGCGATGGCCAGCAAGATCAACATGTGTGACATCTTCACGGGCGCGAGCGACATCGGCGTCCACCTGGCCGGCGGTGCCGCCGGTGACGGCCCGGTCCAGCCGCTGCCCGCCAACGTGCTGGGCTCGCAGTCGATCTCGCCGCTGACGATGGCGAACGCGTTCGCGACGTTCGCCTCGAACGGCAAGTACTGCGCCCCGATCGCGATCCTCAAGGTCACGGACACCGACGGCAAGGAGCTCGAGGTCCCGAGCGCCGGGTGCAGCCAGAAGATCGACGCAGGCGTGGCCAAGACCATGAACTACGCGCTGAGCAACGTCTGGAACGGCACGGCCAAGGGCGTCGCCCGCCCGCCGTTCGCGGCGGCCGGCAAGACCGGCACGACGACCCACAACGAGCACACCTGGTTCGTCGGCTACACGCCGCGGCTCGCGGCCGCCGTGTGGGTCGGGCACACCGACGGCATGAAGACGATGCACGGCCTGAAGATCAACGGCCGGAGCTACAGCGGGTTCGGCGCCGGGCCGTGGGGCTCGTCGATCGCGGCCCCGACCTGGGTGCGGTTCATGAACGACGCGCTCGGCGACGGCAAGAACCCCGGCTTCGACGCACCGCCCAACGACCTCGTCTACGGCAAGAAGATCTCCGTCCCGAGCGTCATCGGCATGAAGGAGAACGAGGCGCGCGGCGTCCTCACCTCGCGGGGCTTCCAGGTCGTCGTGTCCAGGGAGCGCGTGCCGTCCGACCTCGAGGCGGGCCGCGTCGCGCAGCAGGACCCGAGCGGCTGGGCGGTCGCGGGCTCCGTGATCACGCTGCGACTGTCCGACGGGTCGCAGCAGCGCGACCCGTGCCAGGACCACCCCGAGTTCCCGGGCTGCGGCGGCAACGAGAACGGCCCGCCGGACCAGGGCCCGCCCGGGCGTGACCGCGGGCGCGACTCGGCGAACCAGCAGTGACGGGCTCGTCCGCGGCCAGGGCCGCGGGCGGGCTCGCCGCGCTCGCCGTCGGCGGCCTGGCCTGGTCGCTGGTCGAGGCCCGCTGGTACACGCTGCGTGAGGCGACCGTGCCCGTGCTGCCCGCGGGCCAGGAGCCGCTGCGCGTCCTGCACATCTCCGACCTGCACCTCACGCCCTCGCAGGACCGCAAGGTCGCCTGGGTGCGCGAGCTCGCGCAGCTCGACCCGCACCTCGTCGTCGACACCGGTGACAACTGGGCGGACCTCGAGTCGTTCGGCCCGCTCGCGCACGCGCTCGAGCCACTGCTCGAGCGGCCCGGCGTCTTCGTGATGGGCTCGAACGACTACGTCGCGCCGCAGCCCAAGAACCCCGCGCGCTACCTGCTGAGCGACGCGCGCTCCGCTCCCCCGCAGCCGCCACGCGCGATGCCGTGGCGCGAGCTGGTCCGGCTCATGCGGTCGGCGGGCTGGCTCGACCTCGACAACCGCCGCGGCGTGCTGGACCTCGACGGGCGCCGCGTGTCGTTCGTCGGGACCGACGACGCGCACCTGGACCGCGACCGACTGCCGGCCGCGGGCGGGCCCGACGACGCACGGACGCTCGCGGGCGCGTCCGGCACGCCGACGGTCGACCTGCACGTCGGCGTCACGCACGCGCCCTACCGCCGCGTGCTCGACGGGCTGCTCGCCGACGACGCGGACCTGATCCTCGCCGGCCACACGCACGGCGGCCAGCTCGCGGTGCCCGGCTGGGGCGCGCTCGTGACGAACTGCGACCTCGACCCGCGCCGCGCCAAGGGCCTGCACGGCTGGCCCGGTGCGCGCCCGGACGCGCCCGGCGGCTCGGGGTCCACGTGGCTGCACGTGAGCGCGGGCCTGGGCACGTCCCCGTACGCGCCGGTCCGCTTCGCGTGCCGCCCGGAGGCCACGCTCCTCACGCTCGTCCCCGCCTGACCCGGCCGTGGACCGTGTGCTGCGCGGCACGCGGAACGGATTCGGAGATGCGCGCCTCGTCGGGTAGTCTGAGCAGGCTTTCACGGGGTGTGGCGCAGCTTGGTAGCGCGCTTCGTTCGGGACGAAGAGGTCGTGGGTTCAAATCCCGCCACCCCGACAGACGCAGAGCCCGGGCCGACGACGAGTCGGCCCGGGCTCTCGCGTTCACCCGGCACGTTCGTCGCCGACGCCCCCACGCGACGTGCCGCGCGTCTACGCTGGCGGGCATGAGCGACGCCGCCGTCCCCACTCCGATGACACGCGACGCGGCCGGCGGCGCCTGGCACCTCGTGCGGATCGCGGCGGTCGGGGTGTTCCTGCTCGCCGTCGCCGATCTGTTCCGGTGGGGCAACCGCTGGTACGTCTCGACCGCCTTCGCCGACGACCCGGGCTACTCCGCGACGCTCGAGGCCGGCGCGCACCACGCACTCGTGCGCGCGCTCGCGTGCCTGCTCGTCGCGCTGGCTCTCGCGGTCGTCGGCTGGCGCGTGCGCGGCACGGTCGCCCCGCGGTGACGGGGCGCGGCTGAGCCGACGACGAAGGGCCCCGGCCGGACGGATCCGGTCGAGGCCCTCGTCGTGCGGCGTCCCCCTGCGACGCCCGGCGTGCGGTCGGGTGCGTCAGCCCTGCGGGGCGAGGTAGGACACCGAGCCGTTCGACGACCGGATGCGCACCTGCACGGGTGCGGCCGGGTCGGTCGGGGCCTCCACGGTCCGGCCGCCGTTCGACGTGTCGATCACGAGCGCGACGGGCTCGCCCGTCCCGTACACGCGCACGTCGCCGTTGCTCGACTCCGCCGTGATGTCGCTGCGGGCGTCGGCGACCTTGACGTCGCCGTTGCTCGACGTCGCCTTCACCTCACCGGCGACGTCCTCGACCTCGACCCGACCGTTGCTCGAGTGCGCCTGCACGGAGGCGGCTCCCCGTACGGTGACCGAGCCGTTGTCGGAGCGCGCCTGCACGGCGCCGACCGCGTCGACGACGCGCACGTCGCCGTTGCTCGACGTCGCGATCACGTCACCGCCGAGCGCGCTGGCCTCGACGCGGCCGTTGCTGGTGCGCAGCTCGACGTCACCCACGACGCCCTGCACCCGGATGTCGCCGTCGGAGGTCCGCACCTGCACGGTCGTGCCGGCCGGGAGCGTCACGTCGAGCGACGTCGAGCAGTTCCAGACCCAGCCCATGACGCAACCGTAGGAGACGACCGTGCGGTCGTCGGTCACGGTGGTCGAGTACTTCGGGTCGACGAACGCGAAGTGCGCCTTGCGGGCGACGTGGATCTCGTCGCTGCTCGTGCCGGCTGGGGCGGCGGTCACGGTGACGCGGCCGTCGGCGACGAGCTCGACCACGCCGCGCGCGGGGTGCGTCGCCTCGCCGGAGGTCTCCTCGCGGGCGATCATGCTCGCCACGTCGAGCGAGAACCAGATGATCGCCAGGACGCCGAGCGTGCCGCCGATCCAGGCGAGCACCCGGCCCGTGCCGTGCAGCCGCGGGGCGGGCGGCGTGGCCGGGGGCGTGCTCGCGGGGGTGTCCAGGACCGTGGTCATGACTCTCCGTTCGGTCGGTGCTCGAGCCAGCGCAGCACGGCCAGCACGCGACGGTGGTCGTCGGAGTCGGGCGGGAGCCCGAGCTTGGTGAGGATCGACGTGACGTGCTTCTCGACGGCCGGCAGGCCGACGACCAGACGTTCGGCGATCGCGGAGTTGGAGCGGCCCTCGGCGACGAGCGCCATGACCTCCTGCTCGCGGGGCGTGAGGAGCTCGAGACCGGTGCGCGTGGCGCGCGCCATGATCTGCGCGACCACCTCGGGGTCGATCACCGTGCCGCCCGAGGCGACGCGGGAGATCGCGTAGAGGAGCTCGTCGACGTCGGTCACGCGGTCCTTGAGCACGTAGCCCAGGCCGCGCACGTCGCCCGCGAACAGCTCGCGGGCGTACCGCTGCTCGACGTACTGGGAGAGCACGAGCACCGGCAGCCGCGGGTGCAGGCTGCGCAGGTGGATGGCGGCCCGGAGCCCTTCGTCGGTGTGCGAGGGCGGCATCCGGACGTCGGTGACCAGCAGGTCGGGGGTCGAGGCGCCAGGTCCCAGTGCGGCGACGAGCTCGTCGGCCGTGCGGTACCCGGTCACCTCGTGCCCCTCGTCCGTCAGCAGCCTGGTCAGGCCGTCGAGGAGGAGGACCGAGTCCTCGGCGATCACGATGCGCACGGGAGCTCCACGGTGAGGGTCGTGCCGGCCCCGACGGGGCTGGCGAGGTCGAAGGTGCCGTCCAGCGCCGCCACACGGCTGCGCAGCCCGTCGAGGCCGCTGCCGGGTGCCGCCGCCGCGCCGCCACGCCCGTCGTCGTGCACGACGAGCCGCAGCCGGCCGTCGGCGCACGCGACGTCCACGCTCGCGGACGTCGCGGACGCGTGCTTCGCGACGTTGGTCAGCGCCTCGGCGACGACGAAGTACGCCGCGGCCTGCGCGGACGAGCCGCAGGCCCGCAACGTGTCGTCGTCGGGCGTGCGCACCGTCACGGGCACCGTGCTGCGCGACGCGAGCGCGCTCAGAGCGGCGTCGAGGCCACGGTCGGTGAGGACCGCGGGGTGGATGCCGCGGACCAGGTCGCGCAGCTCGGCGAGCGTCTCCTGCACCTCGCGGTGCGCGCGGTCGAGCGCCTCTGCGGCGGCTTGCGGGTCGGTCGCGGTGCGCCGCTTGGCCGCACCGAGCTCCACGCCGAGGGCGACCAGCCGCTGCTGGGCGCCGTCGTGCAGGTCCCGCTCGATGCGCCGGCGCTCGTCGTCGGCGGCACCCACGACGAGGGTGCGCGTCTGCTCGACGTGCGCGGCACGCACCTCGGCGCGCTCCCGCGCCTCGTCGGCCACGGCCACTCGCAGCTCCGCGCGCGGACGACCGAGCATGCCGCGCGCCATGCGCAGCTGCAGCAGAGTCGCGCCCTGCGCGGCGAGCGCCGCGAGCCACATCGCGCCCAGGCCCGCCACGACGAGCACGATCCACAGCAGCCCGCGCGACCAGCCGAGGTACTCCTCGAGCACCGGCCCGGTGCCGTAGACGGGCGAGAGGATCGCCGCCAGGCCAGCGCCGCCGAGCGCGACGACGACCGCGAACGCCAGGGGCGCCGTGAGCGACGAGAGCGCTGCGTAGCCCGTCGCGGCCCACGCCCGCCCGTCGCGCAGCGGCGACAGGAACGCCGACCACCAGCCGGGTCCGCCGCGTCGACGGTCCGCCGGCCGCGGGACCTGGACGCCCGTCTGCGCACCGAGGCGGGCGAGCTCGGCGCCGACGAACCAGCGGGCCGCGAGCAGTCCGATCGCCAGCATCGGCAGACCGATCCCGAACACGAGGACCATCGCGGCGCTCGTCGGGACCCACGTCAGGGCCAGGATCCCGAAGAAGAGCAGCCAGGGCCACGCGACGACGACCTGTGCGAGCGCGCGGCCCGTCGCACCCGACACGGGGGCGAGGGCGAGCTCGCGGCCGCCGAGGAAGGCGGGGGCGACGGACGACATGTCGCTGGTCGTCAGCGGGTGCGACTGACCGAGCGAGGGCCGGTCAGCCGGGGGAGCCGCCGGCCGTGGCACCGGTTCGGGTGCGAGCTGTGAGGTCATGGCACGAAGTTAGGCCGTCGCCGCACCTGCCCGACATCCCGCCCACCCCCCAACCCCGGGTAGGGACAACCCCCGTCCACCCCCGCCGACCCAGCGCTTGCTCAGGCCCGGCCCCGCCAGACCCGGAGCAACCCCTGGTTCGGCGGAGCTGGCAGGGACGAGCCAGCGCCCGCTCCGGGTCTCGGGTCGGAGAGCCGGAGCGGGCGCTGGGTCGGTGGGGTCAGGCGCGCGTGGCGAGGCGGGTCGCGAGGAGCTCGGCGATCTGGACCGCGTTGAGCGCCGCACCCTTGCGCAGGTTGTCGTTGCTGATGAACAGCGCGAGCCCGCGACCGTCGGGCGCACCCTCGTCGGCCCGGATGCGACCCACGAACGACGGGTCCGCACCCGCAGCCTTGAGCGGCGTCGGGACGTCCTCGAGCTGGACCCCGGGCGCGCCCGCGAGCAGCTCACGGGCCCGCTCGGGCGACAACGGCCGCTCGAACTCCACGTTGACCGACAGCGAGTGACCCGTGAACACCGGGACGCGCACGCACGTGCCGGACACGAGCAGCCCGGGGATCGACAGGATCTTGCGCGACTCGTGCCGCAGCTTCTGCTCCTCGTCGGTCTCGTTGAGCCCGTCGTCGACGATCGAGCCCGCGAGCGGGACGACGTCGAACGCGATGGGCGCGACGTACTTCACCGGCGCCGGGAAGGTGACCGCCGAGCCGTCCTGCACGAGCGCGAGCGTGTCCTGCTCGACGGCCGCACGGACCTGCGCGTCGAGCTCCTGCGCACCGGCCAGGCCAGAGCCGGAGACCGCCTGGTAGGTCGAGACGACGAGGCGGCGCAGACCGGCCTCCGCGTGCAGCGGCCGCAGGACCGGCATCGCGGCCATCGTCGTGCAGTTGGGGTTCGCGACGATGCCCAGGGGGATCTCGTCGAGCGCCTCGGGGTTCACCTCGGAGACGACGAGCGGGACCTGCGGGTCACGGCGCCACGCCGAGGAGTTGTCCACGACGATCGCACCGGCCGCGGCGAACCGCGGAGCGTGCTCCTTGGACGTCGAGCCGCCCGCCGAGAACAGCGCGACGTCGATGCCCGACAGGTCGGCCGTCGCGACGTCCTCGACCACGATCTCCTGGTCACGCCACGGCAGCGTGCGCCCGGCGGACCGTGCGGACGCGAAGTAGCGGATCGACGCGACCGGGAAGTCGCGCTCCTCGAGCAGCCGGCGCATGACCGCCCCGACCTGCCCGGTCGCGCCGACGACGGCGAGGTTCAGCGCGCTCATCGTCCGGTACCCCCGTACACCACGGCCTCGTCCTGGTCGGCGTCGAGCTCGAACGCCGTGTGCACCGCGCGCACCGCGTCGTCCAGGTCGTCGGCCCGCGTGACGACCGACAGGCGGATCTCCGAGGTGGAGATCATCTCGATGTTGATGCCCGCGTCGGCGAGCGCGGCGAACAGCTTCGCCGAGACGCCCGGGTGCGACTTCATGCCCGCGCCGACGAGCGAGAGCTTGCCGATCGAGTCGTCGAACTGCAGCGAGTGGAAGCCGATGTCGGGCTGGCGCTCGGTCAGCGCGGTGAGCGCCGCGGTCCCGTCGAGCGCCGGGAGGGTGAACGAGATGTCCGTCAGGCCCGTCGCGGCGACCGACACGTTCTGCACGATCATGTCGATGTTCACGCCGGCGTCGCCGACGACCTGAAAGATCCGCGCGGCCTTGCCCGGGACGTCCGGCACGCCGACGACGGTGATCTTGGCTTCGGAACGGTCGTGCGCGACGCCCGCGATGATCGGCTGCTCCACGTCGGAATCCTCGTTCTTCTCGTTGGTGACCAGCGTGCCCGTGTGGTTGGTGAACGACGAGCGCACGTGGATGGGGACGGAGTAGCGACGGCCGTACTCGACGCACCGCAGCATGAGCACCTTGGCGCCCGACGCGGCGAGCTCGAGCATCTCGTCGTAGGAGACGCGGTCGAGCTTGCGCGCGGTCGACACGATCCGGGGGTCGGCGGTGAACACGCCGTCGACGTCCGTGTAGATCTCGCAGACGTCGGCGCCCAGGCCCGCCGCGAGCGCGACCGCCGTGGTGTCCGAGCCGCCGCGGCCCAGCGTCGTCACGTCGTTCGTCGACTCCGTGACGCCCTGGAAGCCCGCGACGATCGCGACCTGACCCTTCTCGACGGTCTCGCGCACGCGCGTCGGCACGACGTCGACGATGCGCGCCTTGCCGTGCACGGCGTCGGTGATGACGCCCGCCTGCTGACCGGTGAAGGACTTCGCCTTCACGCCGAGGTTGTTGATCGCCATCGCCAGCAGCGACATGGAGATGCGCTCACCCGCCGTCAGGAGGATGTCCATCTCCCGCTGGGGAGGAAGGGGCGAGACCTGCTGGGCGAGGTCGAGGAGGTCGTCGGTGGTGTCACCCATGGCCGAGACGACGACGACGACGTCGTCACCCGCGCGCTTCGCCGCGGCGATGCGCTTGGCCACCCTCTTGATGCTCTCGGCGTCCGCTACCGACGAACCGCCGTACTTCTGCACGACAAGTGCCACGTGCCTGCTCCATCTGTCGCCGGTCGCCGTCTGTCTCAACGGCCCGCCGGGTCCTGTGTGGTCGCACGGATGGTAGGCACGTCCGCGCTGCGGACGCCAGCAGTTTCAGCATGCGGTCGCCGCTCCCACGCGCGGAGCGGCGCCGCCGGGCCTCAGGCCGAGCGCGTGCGCAGGCGGACACCCAGCAGGTACAGCTCGCACCCGAGGCACAGCCCGAACACCGCGTTGAGGAACGCCGCGACCAGCGCGAACGATGCGGCCAGCGGCACCGCCCAGGCCGCACCCAGCAGAGCGCCGACCACGCCGAGCGTCGTCAGGACCAGCCCGACGAGCTGCGCGAACGTCGGCGGGCGCGGGTCCTCGAGCTCGCTCGGCGGGGCGAGCCGCGGACGGACGAGCGTGCGGAACAGCCAGCCCTGCCACGTCGCCGACGGGCCACCGACCGCGCCGAGCGCGAAGCTCGCGGCGATCACGGCCAGCAGGATCGTGGCGGCCGCGGAACCACCCAGCAGCAGCACGACGACGAGCAGCACGCCCGTGATGCCCGCACCCACGCGCGGGCCGCGCGGGTCGATGCCCGCGGGCGCGCGACGGGTGGGGGTGGTGGGGGCGGGGGTGGTCGGGGTCTCGGGGACGGTCATGGGGTTCCTTCGAGGGGGAGGTGTGCTGCGGTCGTTCGGGGGTGCGGCAGGGCGTGGCGGCGAGTCGCTGTGAGTGCGCTTGCGGCTCATGTGCGAGGCCGCGCGGGGTTGGCGCAGGGGGCTCAGCGAGCCGGCGCGACGTCCGGACAGGACTCGAGCGCGGTGAGCGCCTGGCGGCGGTCCGTGCCGCCGGACATCCGGCCGACGACCGTGCCGTCGTGCGCGAGCACGAGCGTCGTCGGCGTGCGCATGACCGAGAACCGCCGCACGAGGTCGAGGTGCTCCGCCGCGTCCAGCTCGACGTGCAGGACACCGGGGTGCTCGGCCGAGACGGCCGCCAGCACGCGTCGGGTACTGGCGCAGGCCGAGCAGACCTCGGCGGAGAGCTGGACGAACGTCGCCCGGTCACCGAGTGGCACGCCGAGCACGTCGCTCGTCAGCACCTCGCGGGGCTCCGTCGTCGGCGCACCCGCGTCGCTGCCGGGAGGCGAGGTCGAGTCCGGTGCCGTGGCGGCGCTCGTCGCACGGAACCGCCCGTTGCGCGCCTGCCACCAGCGGCCGAGGGCAGCGGCGACGACGAGGAGCGCGCCCACGAGCACGACCTTCGCCACGACACCCTCCCTCTTCCGGCAGGACACGTTAACCCGAGCGATGTGGTCCGGGTAACCGCCGTCTCACATCCTGCACGCCCCGACACCCCACCCCGCCGCGACCCAGTGATCGCTCCGGCACCCACGACCCATACCCGGAGCAGGCGCTGGGTCGGCCGCGTCGACGTCCCCGAGGCAGCGGCTGCTCCGGGTAGTCGGGAGCACAGCCGGAGCAGACGCTGGGTCGGCGGGTCGTCGTGCGGGTGGGGGTCCTCCTCGGGTGGCAGGCACTCGCCCGGATGTCCACCCGCGGACCGACGCCGCAGGCGGCGCGCACCTCTAGCGTCGTCGCCATGACCGAGACCACACCGGCGCCGGCACCGCCGCCCGCCTCCTCACCGCCGCCACCGCCGGGGATCGTCGTGCGGGACCTTCGGCGCTCGTTCGGGTCGGTGCAGGCGCTCGACGGCGCGACCCTGTCCGCCCGCGCGGGTGCCGTCACCGCGCTCGTCGGACCCAACGGCTCCGGCAAGACCACGCTCCTGCTGGTGCTCGCCGGTCTGCTGGTCCCCGACTCCGGCGAGGTCCGCGTCGGCGGGTTCGATCCCGTGACGCAGGGGCCGTCCGCGCGCGCCCGCACCGGCTGGATGCCCGACGCGTTCGGCACGTGGGACTCACTGACCGCCCGCGAGGTGCTCCAGACGTTCGCCGCCGCGTACCGGATCGACGCGGCCCGGGCGCGCAGCCGGGTGACCGAGCTCCTCGCGACCGTGCACCTGACCGAGTACGCCGACCGCCCGGCCTCCGTGCTCTCGCGCGGGCAGAAGCAGCGCCTGGGCCTGGCCCGCGCTCTGGTCCACGACCCGCAGGTGCTGCTCCTCGACGAGCCCGCGTCGGGGCTGGACCCGCGCTCCCGCGTGGACCTGCGGATCTTGCTGCGGCGCCTCGCCGACGAGGGCCGCACGGTGCTCGTCTCGAGCCACATCCTGTCCGAGCTCGAGGAGATGGCCGACGACGTCGTGTTCGTCTCGCGCGGGCGCACGGCCGGGACGAGCGAGATCGGCGGCGCGGCGCTCGCGGCGACCGACCGCTCGACCTGGCACGTGCGGGCGATGTCGTACGCGGCGCTCACCTCCTGGCTCACGTCCGTGGGTGCGACCTGGCAGGCCGACGACGAGCAGGACCTGCACGCCCCGCCCCGCGAGCAGCCGGGCGGCGTGCTGCTGACGATCGACGGCGACGAGGGCGCCGCGCGCCTCGTGCGCGAGGCGGTGGCCGCGGGCGTC
This sequence comes from Cellulomonas sp. A375-1, assembly GCF_001040865.1. Taxonomy (NCBI): domain Bacteria; kingdom Bacillati; phylum Actinomycetota; class Actinomycetes; order Micrococcales; family Cellulomonadaceae; genus Cellulomonas; species Cellulomonas sp. A375-1. The sequence goes on from NZ_LFKW01000069.1 coordinate 20,685, forward strand.
CCGCTGGTCTCGCTCGCCCCCGCATCGGGCGCGCTGGAGCGCGCCTACCTGGCACTCGAGGAGGAGCGGCGATGACGCAGACGATCGAGGTCCCCGCCCCCGAGGGCGCGAGCACGACCCCAGCGCCGAAGGTCCGGGGCCGGTGGGCCTTGAGCTGGCACGGCGTGCGCACGGTCGCGGCGCTCGAGCTGCGGCAGCGCGTGCGCTCGACGCGCTGGATCATCGCACTCGTCGTCTGGACCGTGGTGGTCGGTGCGATCACCTTGTTGATGTTCGGCGCGCTCGACGCCCTGTTCGGCGGCATCGACGACGTCGAGTCCGACAACTCGGGCCGCGGACCGTTGCTGTTCGCCGCCGTGACGTTCCTGGTGCTCGGGCTCGGCCTGCTCGTCACGCCGACGCTCAGCTCGACGTCCGTCAACGGTGACCGCAACGCCGGCACGCTCGCGACGTTGCAGGTCACGCTCCTGTCACCGGCCGAGATCGCGCTCGGCAAGCTGCTCGCCGCCTGGGCCGCCTCGTGCGCGTTCCTCGTCCTGAGCGTGCCGTTCCTGGCGATGGCGACGGCCGCAGGCCCGACTCCGTGGTGGTCGCTCCTTCGGGTCGTGCTGCTCATCGCGGTGCTGCTGGTCGCGGTGTGCGCGATCGGGCTGGGGATGTCGGCGCTCGTGTCCCGGACCGCCGGCTCGACCGTGCTCACGTTCATCGTCGTCGCGGCCGTCACGTTCATCGCGCCGCTGATGTTCGGCCTCACGTACTCGGCGGTGTCGTCCCACGAGACCGTGCGCGTCTACGGGATGCCGTCGTCCTGGAACGGGGACACCGCCGTCCAGTGCGTCTGGACCGAGGAGGAGCGCCCGATCGCCCACACCGAGCTCACGTGGGGGCTGCTCGCGGTCAACCCGTTCGTCATCGTGGCCGACGGCGCAGGCACGGGCGACGTCGACTCCTCGAGCAGCGACGCGCTGGGCGGGCTCCGGGACGTCGTGCGTCAGGTGCGCGCGGGCGCGAACGGCCAGGTCGACGAGTGCTGGGCCGACGACGACGAGTTCGAGGCGGCACGCAGCGACGACCCGGTGTGGCCGTGGGGGCTGGGGCTCAACGTCCTGCTCGGCGCCGCGGGGTACGTCGTCGCGGTCCGGCGGCTGTCAGTCCCGCAGCGCACGCTGCCGCGGGGCACGCGCGTCGCCTGACCTCGTGCGCTGAGCCCGGCCCGCGTCCGTGCGGGCCGGGCTCAGTCGTCTCACGGCTGCAGTGCGTCGTACTCCGCCTCGGTCGCGACGTCGTCGGCGACGTCCAGGCGCAGGTGCGCGAGGATCACCTGGATCGTGCGCAGCGTGCTCGACGCGCGCTCGCCCCAGTCGGACAGGTACGAGAACTGCCACCACCACAGCGCCTCGAGCACGCCGCCGCGCTCGTGGTGCCGCAGCCCCTGCGCGAGCGCCCCCGCGATCGCGACCAGGTCACCCGACACCGTCGCCGAGCCGACCTCCGCACCGAGCAGCGGGTCGATGACCTCGGCGTACTCGTCGATCCCCTCGAACGCGTTCGCGAGCCCCGCCCGCAGCGGCTCGACGTCCGGGTCCGGGCCGACGTCCGGCTCGAAGCGCTCGGCGGGCACCACGTCCGTCGTCGCGCCCAGTCGCGCGCCCTCCGCGAGCAGGTCCGAGACCGCGAGAAGCAGCAACGGGAGCGCGGCCTCCGGGTTCGCCCCCGCGGCCACCTCCGTCACGGTGGTCAGGTACGCGCGCGACTGTTCCGCCATGGAGTCGGCGATCGAGCGCAGGTCGTCGTCGGGCGGGCGGGCTGCCGGGTTGCGTGCCATGCGCCCATCGTCCGCGACCACGGTGCTCATGTCATCCGCGACCGGCCGGTGGGCCGTGATTGTCCAGGTCGCGGGCCCGGGCGGTCGGGCGAGACCAGGATCAGGCGGACAGCCGGCGGCGGCCCTCGAACGCGCGACCGAGCGTGACCTCGTCGGCGTACTCCAGGTCCCCGCCCACCGGCAGGCCCGAGGCCAGGCGGCTCACCGTCAGCCCCATGGGCAGCAGGAGCCGCGCCAGGTACGTCGCGGTCGCCTCACCCTCCACGTTCGGGTCGGTCGCGAGGATGACCTCGGTGACCGTGCCGTCGGCGAGGCGTCGCATGAGCTGGGCGATGCGTAGGTCGTCCGGTCCGACGCCTGCGATCGGGTTGATCGCGCCGCCGAGCACGTGGTACTTCCCGCGGAACTCGCGCGTGCGCTCGATCGCGACGACGTCCTTCGCCTCCTCGACCACGCAGATCGTGGTGGGCAGCCGGCGCGGGTCACGGCAGATCCGGCACTCCTCCTCCTGCGCCACGTTGCCGCACGTGTCGCAGAACCGGACGCGGAGCTTGACCTCCGTCAGCGCGTCCGCGAGCCGGCGCACGTCGGCCGGGTCCGCCGAGAGCAGGTGGAACGCGATGCGCTGGGCGCTCTTGGGACCGACTCCGGGCAGTCGCCCGAGCTCGTCGATCAGGTCCTGGACCGCACCTTCATACACCCCGCCAGCCTACGTGCTGCCACCCCCACACCCCCACGTGCCGCGCGGAGCCCCCCATGGGTAACCACCG